>JBQTIS010000075.1:0-10812 GCA_052387895.1 Rhodospirillales bacterium
GCCGAAACCATGGCGCGCGCCAGGGACGACATGTCGGCGCCGAGCTCGGCCGCCTTGTCGAGGATGATCTTCAGGAACGACGGCGTGCCGGTGAAGCAGCGGGGCTTCAGGCCCTGGATCGCCTGCACCTGGCTTTCGCTGTTGCCGACGCCGCCGGGAATGACCGCGCAGCGCAGCGCGTGCGCGCCGGTTTCCAGCATCGAGCCGGCGGGCGTGAGGTGATAGGAGAAGCAGTTGAGCACGAGATCGCCCCGGCGGAATCCGGCGGCGTAGAGCGCGCGGGCGAAGCGCCACCAGTCCGCCCGGCGGCCCTCGGGGTCGAAGATCGGGCCGGGCGACACGAAGATGCGGGCGAGCTCGCCGGGCTTGGCGGCGGCAAGGCCGGCGAACGGCGGGTGCTCCTTCTGCATGGCGATGAGCGCCGATTTGCGCGTCACCGGCAGCTTGGCCAGCGCCGCCCGGCCGGTCACCGTCTTCGGGTCCACCCCTTTGAGAATCCTGGCGAATCCGGCCGTGCCCATGGCCAGCGCGATCTGCCCGGGCAGCGCGCGGAACAGCGCCTGCTCGCGCTGTTCGGGAATGCGCGTCTCGAGCGCGTCGAAATAGGGATTGTCGGCGCCCATGCCCGCGCGCCCGGCGTCAGGCCAGCCAGCGCTTGCGCCGGCGGTAATGCTTGCCCTCGCGGAAGCTCTTGCGCCCGCCCGCGCCCATGCCGAGATAGAATTCCTTCACGTCCTCGTTCTGGCGCAGCGTGTCGGCGGCGCCGTCGAGCACCACCCGGCCGTTCTCGAGGATGTAGCCGTAGCTGGCGAAGCGCAGCGCCATGTTGGTGTTCTGCTCGGCCAACAGGAAGCTCACGCGCTGCTGCTGGTTCAAGCGCGCGACGATGTCGAAAATCTCCTCGACCAGCTGCGGCGCCAGGCCCATCGAGGGCTCGTCGAGCAGAATCATCTTGGGCCTGGACATCAGCGCCCGGCCGATCGCGGTCATCTGCTGCTCGCCGCCCGAGGTGTAGCCGGCGAGGCTGGTGCGGCGTTCCTTGAGCCGCGGGAAATAGCCGTAGACCATCTCGAGGTCGGCGCGCACCGCGCCATGGCCGTCGGCGCGGGTGAAGGCGCCGGTCAAGAGATTCTCCTCGACCGTCAGGTGGCCGAAGCAGTGCCGGCCCTCCATCACCTGGATGACGCCGCGGCGCACCAGGTCGTTGGGGGTTAGCCTGTCGACCCGCTCGCCGCGGTATTCGATCGAGCCCTTGGTGACCTCGCCGCGCTCGGCCATGAGCAGGTTCGAGACCGCCTTCAAGGTGGTGGTCTTGCCGGCGCCGTTGGCGCCGAGCAGCGCCACGATGCCGCCTTCGGGCACGTCGAGCGACACGCCCTTCAAGACCAGAATGACGTGGTCGTAGATGACCTCGATGTTGTTGACGCGCAGCGCCGCGGGTTGGCGTTGCGGCGCCTCGCCCGCTTGGGGCTTGGCGACGGCCATCGGCGACCTCCGGATTGCCGAAGCGCCCGGGGCGCGCGCGCGCCCCGGGCGGATCACATCAGCTCGCTTCTTTCGCGCAGTCGCGCGCTGTGATGTTCTTTTCCTTGGCGTAGGCCGCCGCGGATTTCTCGATCAGCGGGCGCACCAGCTCGCGATCGGTGCCGATCCAGTTGCTGACGCTGATCCATTTGTCGCCATTCCACTGCAGGAAGCGGACCGCGCCGCCGCCCTCGTGGTCGGCGCAGGAAATCTTGAAGGCCGGCAACAGGCCGCGGGCGCCGAGCTTGGTGATGCTGTCCACGTTGAAGGACAGATGCTCGATGCCCCAGCGCACTTCCTCGCCCTTCAGCGGGCGCTTGCCGAACTTCTCCTGCGCCTTGCGGATCGCCTCGACCGAGACGATGCCGAACACCAGGCCGCGGTTGTAGTAGATGGTGCCGACGCGCGCCAGGTCGATATGGCCCTTGCCCTTGGCGTGGACGTGCTTGAGGATGTCCTGGACCACCGGATAGTCGCGGCCGGCGCCGTGGAAGCCCGCGGCGATGTAGCCCTTGGCCGAGTCGCCCGCCGGGATCACGTCTTCATCGGAGCCCGACCACCACACGCACAAAAGCTTGTCGCGCGGGAAGCCGATGCCCGCCGCCTCGCGCACCGCCGTCGGGTTCATCACGCCCCAGCCCCTGAGGATCACCCAGTCCGGCTTGTATTGGCCGATCTGCAGCCAGGTCGCCTTCTGGTCGAGGCCGGGATGCGCCACCGCGTAGTGCTTGACCTCGAAGCCGTAGCGCTTGGCCTGTTCGTCCAGGATGAAGATGGTTTCCTTGCCGTAGGCCGAGTCGTGATAGACGTTGGCGATCTTCTTGCCCTTGAGCTTGTCCATCACGCCTTCGCGCTGGCCGATGAACTTGATATTGGCGGTGTTCTGCGCCCAGTAGTTCGTGATCAGCGGGAAGATGTAGGGGAACACCCGGCCGTCCGACGCGTCGGTGCGGCCATAGCCCAGCGAGATCACCGGGATTTTGTCGTTGGTGGCGCGTTCGATCAGGGAATAGGTGATGCCGGTCGACAGCGGATGCACCAGCGAGGCGCCGGTCGCGCCCTTGCCCTTGAGCCGCTCGTAGCATTCCACGCCGCGGTCGTTCTGGTAGGCGGTCTCGCACTCCTCCCACGACAGCTTGACGCCGTTGACGCCGCCGTCGCGCTCGTTGACCAGCGCGAAGTAGTCCATCATGCCGCCCATGATGCCGCTGCCGCCCGCGGCATAGGGGCCGGTGCGGTAGATCAGGACCGGCAGGAACTGGTCGCCCGATTGGGCGGCCGCCGGCGCGGGCGGCAGAAGGCAACCCGCCCCCGCCGCCGCGGCGAACAGCGCGCCCGTCACGAATTTCGTCAGAGTCATCGCGTTTCCTCCCTTTTTTCCCGGCGCCCTATCGGGCCCGGCGTTGTGGATAACCTACAACAAGACCCTCAGTGCGGAAAGGGCCAAAGCCGCAGCTTTTCCTTGGCGATATGCCACAATCGCGCGAGCCCCAGGGGCTCGACGATCAGGAAGAAGATGATCAGGCAGCCGAAGATGATGTCCTGAAGATTCGCCAGCGTGTTGGCGTGGATCGCGCCGCCGAACAGCGCCGTGGCGTTGTTGATCAGGATCGGCAGCAGCACGATGAAGCCGGCGCCCAGGAACGACCCTAGGATGCTGCCCAAGCCGCCGATGATGATCATGAACAGGATCTGGAACGCGCGGTTGACGTCGAAGGCCTGGGCGTCCACCGCGCCCAAGTACAGGAACGCCCACAGCGCGCCCGCCACCCCGAGATAGAACGAGCTGACGGCGAAGGCCAGCATCTTGGCCTTCAGCATCCGGATGCCGATGATCTCGGCCGCCACGTCCATGTCGCGGATCGCCATCCAGGTGCGCCCGAGCGCCCCGCGCACCAGGTTCTTCGCCGCCAGCGTCATCAGCGTGACGATCGCGAGCGTGAGCAGGTAGCGCGACTGCGGCGAGGCGAACTCGTAGCCGAAGGCGACCATCGGCGGCGCCGAAATCACGCCGGACGGCGTGTAGTTGGTGAACCACGGCACCTTGTTGAACAGCCACTCGATGAAGAAATGCGCGGCCAGCGTGGTGACGATCAGATAGAAGCCCTTGATGCGCAGGCTCGGCAGGCCGAACACGGCGCCGACCGCGGCCGTGATCAACCCCGCCAACGGCAGATACAGGTAAAACGGCAGATCGAGCCGGATGGCGAGGTTGTAGGCCGAGAACGCCCCCACCGCCATGAACCCCGCCGAGCCCAGCGACAAAAGGCCGGCGTAGCCGGTCAGGATGTTCAAGCCCAGCGCGGCCAGCGAATAGACCAGGAACGGAACCAGGATCGAGCGCAGCCAATATTCGTCGGCGACGATCGGCACCACGAGATAGGCGGCGACCAGCAGCGCCGCCATGGCGATGCGGTCCTGGCGGATCGGCAGCATCGCCTGGTCGGCGGCGTAGCTGGTTTTGAACTGGCCGGCTTCGCGGTAGATCATGGCCGCCTACACCCGCTCGATGATCTTTTCGCCGAACAGGCCCTGCGGCCGGAACAGCAGGAACACGGTGGCCACCGCGTAGGGGAACCAGTTCTCGATCGCCCCGCCCAGGAACGGGCCGATATAGACCTCGGCCAGCTTCTCGGTCGCGCCGATGAACAGCCCGCCGACGATGGCGCCGCTGATCGAGGTGAATCCGCCGACGATCAGCACCGGCAGCGCCTTCAGCACGATCAACGATAGCGAGAACTGGACGCCGAGGCGCGATCCCCACAACAGCCCGGCCACCAGCGCCACCAGGCCCGAGGTGGCCCACACCACGCTCCAGACGAATTGCAGCGGAATCCCGACGGCGAGCGCCGCCTCGTGGTCGTCGGCGACCGCGCGCAGCGCGCGTCCGGTGCGCGTGTAGTTGAAGAACGAAGCCAGCGCCAGCACCAGAATCCCCGCCATCGCGGCGGCGAACAGGTCGAACTGGCTGACCAAGAAGCCGCCTTGCGCCACCTCGGGGCCGGCCTCGAGCGCCTCGACCTTGATCTCGTCGTCATCGCCCTCGGTCTTCTCGGCTTCGGCGGCCGGCTTGGCCTGGTCGGGGCCGGGCGCGGCTTTCGGCGCCTCGGCCGGCGCCGGCTTGGCGAAGGAGAAGGCCTGGAGCACGTTCACCGGGCGGTCGGAAATGCCGATTTCGAGCCGATGCACGTCGTTGCCCCACACCGCCTGCGCGGTGCCCTCGAGCAGGTAGTTGAGGCCGAGCGTGGCCATGAACAGCACGATCAGCGGCTGGTTCACCAGCGGCCGCAGCACGAAGCGCTCGGTGCCGAGCGCGACGGCCATCATCGCGACCAGCGTGATGGCGAGCGCGATCCAGAAGATCGCGTCGCCCGGGGCGCCCGACCCCATCCGCTCCACCAAACTGACGAAGGTCAGCGCCGCGAACAGCACCATCGAGCCTTGCGCGAAGTTGAACACGCCCGAGGCCTTGAAGATCAGCACGTAGCCCAGCGCCACCAGCGAATACATCACGCCCGACAACAGGCCGCCGATCACGACCTTGGAGAAGAACAGCAGGTCCATCAGTGGGCGACTCCAAGGTAGGCGTCGATCACCTTCCGGTCGCCGCGCACGTGGTCGGGCGTGCCGTCGGCGATCTTGCGTCCGTAATCCAACACCACCACGCGGTCCGACAGGTCCATCACCACGCCCATGTCGTGCTCGATCAGCGCGATGGTGGTGCCGAACTCGTCGTTGACGTCGAGGATGAAGCGGCACATGTCCTCCTTCTCCTCGACGTTCATGCCGGCCATCGGCTCGTCGAGCAGAAGCAGCGTGGGCTCGGCCGCCAGCGCGCGGCCGAGTTCCACGCGCTTCTGAAGCCCATAGGGCAGACGGCCCACCGGCACCTTGCGGATCGACTGGATTTCCAGGAAATCGATGATGCGCTCGACCGCCGCGCGATGCTCGATCTCTTCCCGGTCGGCGGGACCCAGGCGCAGCGCTTGCAGGAACAATCCGCGGCGCATTTTCAACAGCCGCCCGGTCATGATGTTGTCGAGCGTGGACATGCCCTTGAACAGGGCGATGTTCTGGAACGTGCGGGCGATGCCCTGGGCCGCGGTTTCGTGCGGGCGCATCTGCCTGCGCGTCTGGCCCTTGAAGGTGATGGTGCCCTGCTGAGGGTGGTAGAAGCCGTTGATGACGTTCAGCATCGAGCTCTTGCCCGCGCCGTTGGGGCCGATGATGGCGCGGATTTCGTGCTGGCGGATGTCGAAGCTGACGCCCGCGAGCGCCTGCACGCCGCCGAACGACAGCGAGATGTCGTCGACGTGCAACAGAACGTCGCCGATCTGACGGGTACGCTCCATAAGTTTCGGTTCCGCCGCCCTGGTTTCCCCGGATGCCGTCAGGCCGCCTTCAGCCGGGCGGCGGCGGCGTCCGCGCCGGGGAACACGTCGGCGTCGGCGATCCGCACCCGGCCCTTGAGCGTACCGACGCGCCCGTCCTCGAAGCGGATTTCCATCTTCATCTCCTCGTGGTCGCGGGCCGAGAACAGCGCCTCGACCAGCGCGGCGTAGCGCTCACCGATGAAGCGCCGGCGCACCTTGCGCGTGCGCGTCAACTCGCCGTCGTCGGCGTCGAGCTCTTTCGGCAGGATCAGGAAGCGGCGGACCTGCGAGGACTTCATGTGCGGGTCGGCCGCCAGGTCGCGGTTGACCTCTTCCCCGTTCTCCTTGATCAACTGATAGACCTCGGCGCTGGCGGCCAGCTCCTGGTAGCTGCCATAGGGAATGCGCCGCCGCTCGGCCCAGTCGCCCACGGCCTGCATGTCGATGTTGACGAAGGCGCAGACATGGTCGCGGCCGTCGCCGAAGGCCACCGCCTCGCGGATATAGGGGAAGAACTTCAGCTTGTTCTCGATGTACTTAGGCGCGAACAGCGCGCCGTCCCGAAGCTTGCCCACGTCCTTGGCGCGGTCGATGATCTTCAGCTGCCCGTCCTGGTCGAAATACCCCGCGTCGCCGGTGTGCACCCAGCCCTCGGGCGTCTTGGTTTCGGCCGTGGCGGCGGGATTCTTGTAGTACTCCTGGAACACGCCCGGGCTCTTGAACAACACTTCGCCGTTCTCGGCGATCTTGACCTCGACGCCCGGCGCGGGCGTGCCCACCGTGTCGCGCTTGACCTGGCCGTCCGGCTGCATGGCGATGAACACCGAGGCCTCGGTCATGCCGTAGAGCTGCTTCATGTTCATGCCGAGCGAGCGGTAGAACTCGAACATGTCCGGGCCGATCGCCTCGCCGGCGGTGTAGCACAGGCGCACCCGGCTGAAGCCCAGCGTGTTCTTGAGCGGCCCATACACCAGCAGCTCGCCCAGGCGATAGCGCAGCCGGTCGGCCGCGCCCACGGGCTTGCCGTCCATGATCTTGCTGCCGCAGCGCTTGGCCACGGCGATGAAGTACTTGAACATGCGGCGCTTGATCGCGCCGGCGTCCTCCATGCGGATGGTCACCGTGGTCAGCAGGTTCTCGAAGATGCGCGGCGGGGCGAAGAAATAGGTGGGACCGAGCTCGCGCAGGTCGTTCAGCACCGTGGCGCCGCTTTCCGGGCACGCGACGCAGAACCCGGCGACATACCCTTCCGCGAAGGAATAGACGTGGTCGCCCACCCAGGCCATCGGCAGATAGGCCAGCACCTCGTCGGCGGCGGTCATGTGGTCGAACCGCGCCGCGTTCTCGGCGGTGACCAGCAGGTTGTCGAAGCTGAGCATGCAGCCCTTGGGCTGGCCGGTGGTGCCGGAGGTGTAGAGCATCACCGCCACGTCCTGGCCGCGGCCCCTGTCGACCTCGGCGTCGTAGAAGCCGGGATTCCCGGCGGCGAACTCGCGGCCGCGCTTCTGCACCTCCTCGTACGAGGTCATGTGCGCGTGGTCGTAGTGCCGCATGCCGCGCGGGTCTTCGTAAACGACGTGCTGGAGCGCCGGGCAGCGCGGTTTGATCTCGATCAGCTTGTCGACCTGCTCCTGGTCCTCGGCCACGGCGAAGCGGATCTCGGCGTGGTCGAGGACGAAACGCATCTCCTCGGCCACCGAGTCCTGGTAGATCGGCACCGGCACGGCGCCCAGCGCCTGGGCGGCGACGAAGGTCCAATACAGCCGCGGCCGGTTGTCGCCGATCACCGCCACCTTGTCGCCGCGCTTGACGCCCAGCGCGTGCAGCCCGCAGGCGAGGTCGCGCACATTGGCCTCGACCTCGGCCCAGGTCCAGGACTGCCAGATGCCGTAGGTCTTTTCGCGCGAGGCGGCGCGCCCGGGCCGGGTCTTGGCCTGGAAGCGCAGCAGCTTGGGAAAGGTGTCGGCCCAGGCGGGACGGAAGCCCGCTTGCGTCAGCGGTTCGCGCGCAGCGGTACCCGTGCGGTCATTGGCCATGGCCGGTCGTTCGCTCCCCTTAAGAATAGCGGCCCGGACCGGATGACGCGCGTCCCAATCCTTGGTACGCGTCCCAACCCTTGGTAAAGGGCGGGAACTTGCCCCCGCAGCGGCGCTTGCCGGTCCCTGTTCTGGCCGGCCTTGGCCGCCGGCTCTCGCCCGTTTCTTGGGGCCGAGACGTAACTTATTGGCCGGGAAGGGTCAAGACGGCCCGCGGGATCTTGAAGGGCGGGCGCGGCGCGCGCCAATGCGCCCGGGGGCCGGGCGCATCGGGCCTGCTTTCCGTTTTGCCCCGATCTCCGTTATCGTTGCCTGTAAACCGCCCAGCCAAACGCGAGGGAGAGTCCCAGTGTCGGTGACCGGCCAGGATACGATGAAAACGCGCCGTTCCTTGAAGGTCGGCGCCGACGCTTACGACTATTTCAGCCTGGAGGCCGCGTCCAAGGCCGGGCTAGGGGACCTTTCGCGCCTGCCCTATTCGCTGAAAGTTCTGCTGGAGAACCTGTTGCGCTACGAGGACGGGCGCAGCGTGAAGGTGGAGGACATCAAGGCGGTCGCCGAGTGGCTGAAGGACCGCAAATCGACGCGCGAGATCGCCTATCGGCCCGCGCGAGTCCTAATGCAGGACTTCACCGGCGTGCCGGCAGTGGTGGACCTGGCGGCGATGCGCGACGCGATGAACGCGATGAAGGGCGATCCGCGCAAGATCAACCCGTTGTCGCCGGTGGACCTGGTGATCGACCATTCCGTGATGGTGGACCAGTACGGCGGCCCGGGCGCGTTCCGCAAGAACGTCGAGCTGGAGTTCCAGCGCAACAACGAGCGCTACGAGTTCCTGCGCTGGGGCCAGTCGGCGTTCGCCAACTTCCGCGTGGTGCCGCCGGGCACCGGCATCTGCCACCAGGTGAACCTGGAATACCTGGCCCAGGTGGTGTGGACCGCCAAGGACGCCGGCAAGACCGTGGCCTATCCCGACACGCTGGTGGGCACCGACAGCCACACCACCATGGTCAACGGCCTGGCGGTGCTGGGCTGGGGCGTGGGCGGCATCGAGGCCGAGGCCGCGATGCTGGGCCAGCCCGTGTCGATGCTGATCCCCGAGGTGGTGGGGATGAAGCTGACCGGCGCCTTGCGCGAGGGCACGACGGCCACCGACGCGGTGCTGACCGTGACGCAGATGCTGCGCAAGAAAGGGGTGGTCAACAAGTTCGTCGAGTTCTACGGGCCGGGCATGGCGCACCTGTCGCTGGCCGACCGCGCCACCATCGCCAACATGGCGCCGGAATACGGCGCCACCTGCGGCTTCTTCCCGATCGACGCCGAAACCGTGCGCTATCTCAAGTTCACCGGGCGCGAGCCCAAGCGCGTGGCGCTGGTCGAGGCCTACGCCAAGCAGCAGGGCATGTGGCGCGACGCGGCTTCGCCCGATCCGGTTTTCACCGACACGCTGGAGCTCGATCTCGGCACGGTCGAATCCTCGCTGGCCGGCCCGAAGCGCCCGCAGGACCGGGTTTCGCTGGGCAAGGTGAAAGACAGCTACGAGGCCGCCTACAAGGAGGCGCCGGGCGAGAAATCGGCCGAGCCGGTCAAGGTCGCCGGCGCCAACTACTCGATCAAGCACGGCGACGTGATGATCGCGGCGATCACCTCGTGCACCAACACGTCCAACCCCTCGGTGCTGGTGGCCGCGGGCCTGCTCGCGCGCAACGCCCGGGCCAAGGGCCTGACGGTGAAGCCGTGGGTCAAGACCTCGCTCGCGCCCGGCTCGCAGGTCGTGACCGACTATCTCGACGCCGCCGATCTGTCGAAGGACCTCGACGCGCTGGGCTTCAACCTGGTGGGCTACGGCTGCACCACCTGCATCGGCAACTCGGGGCCGCTCAACGAGCCGATCTCGAAGGCGATCGACCAGGGCAACCTGGTGGTGGGCTCGGTGCTGTCGGGCAACCGCAACTTCGAGGGCCGCGTCAACCCGCAGACCCGCGTGAACTACCTGGCCTCGCCGCCCCTGGTGGTGGCCTACGCGCTGGCCGGCAGCCTGGCGCTCGATTTGACCAAGGAGCCGATCGGCGCGGGCCGGGACGGCAAGCCGGTCTACCTGAAGCAGATCTGGCCCACGAACACCGATATCCGCGCGGTGATCGACAAGGTGTTGAGCCCCGAGATGTTCCGCAAGCGCTATGGCAACGTGTTCGAGGGCCCGCCGGAGTGGAAGAAGATCAAGACCAAGGAGGGCCTGACCTACGACTGGAACCCGGGCAGCACCTACGTGCAGAACCCGCCCTATTTCGTGGACATGCCGAAAGAGCCGAGGCCGCTCGAGGACATCAAGGGCGCCAAGGCGCTGGCGGTCCTGGGCGACAGCATCACCACCGACCACATCTCGCCCGCCGGCAACATCAAGAGCGCCAGTCCCGCGGGCGAGTACCTGATGGGCTTCCAGGTCACCAAGCAGGACTTCAATTCCTATGGCGCGCGGCGCGGCAACCACGAAGTGATGATGCGCGGCACCTTCGCCAACATCCGCATCAAGAACGAGCTGGCGCCGGGCACCGAGGGCGGCCTCACCAAGATCGCCGCCACCGGCAAGGTGGCGGCGATCTACGACGCGGCCATGGAGTTCGCGAGGGCCAAGACGCCGCTTTTGGTGTTCGCGGGCAAGGAATACGGCACCGGCTCGTCGCGCGATTGGGCCGCCAAGGGCACGCTGCTTTTGGGCGTCAGGGCGGTGGTCGCCGAGAGCTTCGAGCGCATCCACCGCTCGAACTTGGTGGGCATGGGCGTGTTGCCCCTGCAGTTTAAGGACGGCGAGAGCGCCAAGTCGCTGGGCCTCACCGGCAAGGAGACCTTCGACGTGACCGGTGTCGCCGCCGGCGTCA
>JBQTIS010000076.1:0-5119 GCA_052387895.1 Rhodospirillales bacterium
CGGCCTCCTGCTCCTTCAGCACCGCAATGATCTGCTCTTCCGTAAACCGGCTTCCCCTCATCGTCCGTCCCCCTCATCGGTGGCCGGACTCTACTCAAATCTGGAGGAGTTTTAGGGGCTCACGTCACCAGTACCAAAACCTGCTTGCGGCGCCTGGATCACGCGGAACGATTTTACGACGGCCCCATTCCCCCGCCGCTTCGCCGCCGGATTTTTTCCCCGCGGGAACAGCCGGCGGCCGAAGCGCCCGACGCCTGGCGCCGGCGCGCCCGCGACAGCGCCGCGCGCCTGCGCCGGTTGAAGCCGCTGATCGGATTTGCCGGAACCGCCGACGCCCGGCGCACCGCCGCGCGCGCCTATCGCCGGGAACTGGACTGGTGCCGCGAGTGCGTGGCGCGCTGGCGCCGGGCGCGCGCGCCGTTCGATTGAGCACCGTATTTTTTCAAGTCTGGGCGACCCCGGAGCGTCTCGGCCGAAACAGTGTTTATCAAGCTCACAGCATGACTCTCCGCTCATTCCGGGCGCCGCTGCGTCTCCGGCCGGATGAACCGTAATATCTTGGCGCTGCGGTCGGCGGGTGTCCCGCGCGTTCGATGTCCGGCGGGGCAGATACCGACTACCGGTAATGATTCGTTAATAATCGGGTGCTAATCGGATAGCACCATAGAGAATTGCCGTAACCTCCCCGAAAATGAGGCCAACAGAGAGTATCGCCCACCATCGACGGACCGCCCCATGCGCCTGCACCGCATCCAGTCCAATCTCCCGATCATCGGACTCACGACGGCGCTGGTCGTCGCCACGGCGATCGCCGGCACCACCTTCACCGGCCTGTCGCATCAGTTCATGTCGATGACCGGGCAGCCGATCGAGAACCTGTACTGGCAGCTGACGCAGCTCCAGCTCGAATACGAGCGCGCCTATCGGCTGACCGTCGAGGCCAAGGCCGATCCGACCCCGGCGCGCCAGGCCGCGGCCTTGCGGCGTTACGAGGTGTTCGCCAGCCGGATTCCGATCATCGTGCAGGGCATCGGCATGGAGCGCATCGCCCTCTATCCCGACACGCTCGGCCATATCCGGGAGATCGAGGCGCTGATCGGCGAGACCGACAGGGCCATGGCCGCCGCACCCGACCGCGCCGGCAAGCTGGCCGCGATCGCCGGACGGCTGGAGGCCGCCAACCGCCTGATGCTCGACTACGCCGTAGCGGCCAAGAACACGCTCAACGCGGAAGAAGACCTTCACATTCAGATCGAGCACACGCTGCAGAAGCGGTTGATGACGCTGTTTTTCGGCGTGGCCCTGGTCGTTCTGGTATTCGCCGTTCTGGCGTGGCTGCAAGTGCGGCGCCTGGAGCGCTCGCGCCACAGTCTGCTCGAACTGGCCGAACAATTGACCGAGCAGAAGTCCCGCGCCGAGACGGCCAACCGCGCCAAGACCAACCTCCTCGCCAACATGAGCCACGAGCTGCGCACGCTGCTCAACATCATCATCGGCTTCGCCGAGATCGTGGCCGGCGAGACGTTCGGCCGCGTCACGCCCGCGAAATACGCCGAGTACGTGCGCGACATCCTGAAGAGCGGCCAGTACATGCTGGGCATGGTGGGCGATCTGCTCAATCTGGCCAAGATCGAAACGGGGCAGGCGACGCTGCGCCCGGAATGGCTCGACCTGCACCGGGAATGCGTGCATGCGCTCAGGGACTGCGACGGGGAGGCGCACGAGCGCGGCGTGGACCTGGCCGCCGCCGAGGTCCCCGCGCGCCTGTTCCTGCATGCGGACCGGCGCGCCCTCCGCCAGATGCTCGGGGTCGCGCTATCGAACGCGCTGGCCTTCACGCGCGTGGGCGGTCGCTGCTCGATCCACGTCCGGCAGACGGAGGAATGGCTCTGCGTGGACGTCAGCGACACGGGGGTCGGCATGTCGCCGAGGCTGATCGCCCGGTTGCTGGACCCGTTCTCGGAGGTCGCCGAGAAAACGGTCGACGGCATGCAGACTTCGCCCTTCGGCCTGCCCCTGGCGCGCCGGCTGATGGCCCTGCACGACGGCGATGTCGCGATCGCCAGCGTCGAGGGCGCCGGCACCACGGTCAGCCTCAAATTCCCGGCCCGGGCGGCGCGCCAAGTCGAAGTCCTGCCGCAGTTGGCATCGGATAGGCGCGAGCCGCCGATCGGCGCCGCACCCGTCGTCGAGCACGCGCGCCCGGCGACGAGGCTGGTCGCGATCTGAAGCCAGACGCCAAGGACCAAACAAAGCGCCCCGCATGGCCTCCTACTCCGTGCGCCGCTGAATATGCTGCCCGACGAAGGGCAGTATCTTGGCGCAGCCGGCCGGCGCTCAATCGGTAGCGTGTGGCGGGTGGCCAGGCTCCGGCGGACAAAGGCCAAGGAGACCGCCAGGGATAAGGCGCAAATAAGCCGCACTGCGAGGGACAGGAAACGGGCCTGATTCACTATCCCCTTATGTAATATGGCGACCCCGGCTGGACTTGAACCAGCAACCACCAGCTTAGAAGGCTGGTGCTCTATCCAGTTGAGCTACGGGGTCGGCCGAAAGCGCCGGCGCCCGCAGCATAGCGGAGCGCGTGCGCGCACGCACCGCCGCCAGCGGGCCGGTCAGGCGCTCAATGCGTCCAGGGTCTCAACCGGTCGAAGCGGAAATTGTCGGCATAGGCCTTGGGCTTGACGCGCCGTTCCTGCGGCTCGTCCAGCGCAAAGGCCAGCCCGTGCTTGGCGGCGTAGGCGAGCGCTTCTTCCTTGGTGGCAAAGGACAAGCGCACCTGGGCCAGCGTGTCGTCCGAGCTGGTCCAGCCCATCAGCGGCTCGGGCCGAAGCTGGCCGGGTTCGAACTCCAGCACCCATTCCCGGGTCAGCCCGCGGCCCGACTGCATGGCCGTCTTGGTCGGCTTGTAGATCCTGACCGTCATTCTTGAACCGCCTCTGTTTCCCGGCTGCGCGGCGCCGGCCGCCCGGTGCTGGGCCGCCCGGTGCTGGGCAGCATGGTCGGGGCGGCCGGATTTGAACCGGCGACCCTCTGCTCCCAAAGCAGATGCGCTACCAGGCTGCGCCACACCCCGTCCGTCGCGTCGGTTCGGATATCATAGCGCCGTCGCTGGCATCAAGCCCGCGTCGCCGCGCGGAGCCCGGCGCCGGGCGTTCAAGAGCCGGGCGTTCAAGAGCCGGGCGTTCAAGACGGGCCGGACTAGGCGTCGCGGCCGGCGGTCTTTTTCGCGCTCCGCAGCTCCCAGCCCTCGCCCGAGCCGATCAGGCACGACCGGCCGTTCGGCAGGCTGAGCAGCAGCGTCCAGCTGCCCTTTTCCGACGTCAGCAGCTCGACCACCTGCCCGCCCCCGGTCATGCCGAAGCCGGCCGGGGTCTCCTTGTATTCGGCCTTCAGCTTCGCCAGCAGCTCGTCGCGATCGCCGCAAGGCATCTGCCCTTGCGCCAGGGCCGGAGCGGCGGTCAGCAACAGCGCCGCCACGGCGATGAAAAAACGGTATTGCATGCGGACCTCCAGTCGGGAGCGATGCATCCCTTTTCCGGTCCGTAGAGCCTGCGCCTTGAATCGTTAACCGCCGTCTAAGGCAATGTTAAGGAACGGCTAATTTTGACGGGTTCTCGGGCGCCGGACGGGCCCCTGAACCGGATGGGCCCCTGAAAACGCCGGCGCGCTCGACTCCGCTTCCCGGACTTGGGGGCCCGGACTTGGGAGCCCGGACTTGGGGGCCCGGACTTGGGTGCCGGGACTTGGCGGCCGGGTCAGTCGGCGATTTCCTTGTGGCGCACGCGGTCGCCGGGCTTGAGGCCGAGCCGCGCCGCGGTGCCGCCGTTCAGCTCCAGCACTGCGCGCACCGGCCCCGCCGATTCGATGGTTGCGGTCGATCCCGGCACCGCGCGCTCGCGGATGTCGACGACGCGCCCGTCGGCGGCGATGAACAGCATGTCCAGCGGGATCAGCGTGTTCAGCATCCACATCGCCACGGGCTGCGGCGGGTGGTACAGGAACAGCATGCCCGCGTCGGGCGCCATCCTGGCGCGGAACATCAGCCCCTGTTGCAACTGGTCCGGCGTGCGCGCCACCTCGATGGCGAAGCGGTGCCTGGCGCCGGCGCTTTCGATGACCAGCTCGGACTTCTCGAACGCGACCAGCGCCAACGCCGGCGCGGCCGGCGCCAGGGCGGCGGCGAACGAAAGCAAAAACCGTCGTCGGTTCATCGCGCCGAGTCTAAAGAACGCCGCCCGCGGCCGCAATTCCGGGTCCGTTCGGCTTGCTAGCGCGGCGGCGTTGGCGCATAGTCGGGCCATCACTGGGGGGAGCCGGCTGTCCGGCTGAGAGGTCCCAACGGCCCCAAGCGGCCCAGGGGACGACCCCAGAACCTGATGCGGTTCGTACCGCCGTAGGGACTGGTGACCATGACCGCAAGCGCCGACGCGCCCTCGCCCGACATCGTGGTCCGCTCCGCCCGCCGCTGTTTCGGCGGCGATCTTGTGTTCGACGGGCTCGACGCGCGCTTGGCCGGCGGGCGCTCGACCTGTCTGCTCGGCCCCAGCGGCGTCGGCAAGTCGAGCCTGTTGCGCCTGATCGCCGGGCTGATCGCGCCGGGCGCCGGCGGCGAGGTGGTCGCGGGCGACGGCAGGCCGATCGCCGGGCGCGCCGCGTGGATGGGCCAGAGCGACTCGCTGATGCCCTGGCTCGGCGCGCGCGGCAACGTCGCGGTCGGCGCGCGGTTGCGCGGCGACGCCGACTGGCGCGCGGCGCTCGGCCGCGCCGACGCGCTTTTGGCGCGCGTCGGCCTGAAGGGCCGCGAGGCCGACCGGCCCGCTTCGCTGTCCGGCGGCATGCGCCAGCGCGTGGCGCTCGCGCGCACGCTGTTCGAGGATCGCCCGTTCGTGCTGATGGACGAGCCGTTCTCCTCGCTCGACGCCATCACCCGCTTCGCCTTGCAGGAGGAAGCCGCGCGGCTGCTCGCGGGCCGCACCGTCGTGCTGGTGACGCACGATCCGCTCGAAGCCCTGCGCCTGGGCCACCGCGTGCTGGTGATGGCCGGGCGGCCGGCGGCCCTCGGCCAGCCGATCGAGCCGCCCGGCTCCCCGCCGCGCGATCCGGCCGATCCGCGCTT
>JBQTIS010000077.1:0-5093 GCA_052387895.1 Rhodospirillales bacterium
CCGCCCACCACGCAATAGGGGCCGATCTCGACGCCCTCGGCGATCCGCGCCTTGGGGTCGACGATGGCGGTCGGGTGGATGCCCGTTAGGCGCTGGGCGGCGACCATGGCCGTCAGGCGTCCACGATCATCGCCGTGACGATCGCCTCGGCCATCAGCTGGCCGTCGACGAGCGCCTTGCCGGCGAAGCGCCACACGTCGCCGCGGCTGCGCTCCTTCAGCACCTGGATGCGCAGAAGCGATCCTGGCAGCACCGGACGGCGGAATTTCGCGTTCTCGATCGAGATGAAAAAGACCAGCTTGTTGTGCGGCCGGGCACCCATCGACTTGACCACCAGCGCGCCCGCGGTCTGGGCCATCGCCTCGATGATCAGCACGCCCGGCATGATCGGCCGGCCGGGGAAATGGCCGACGAAGTACGGCTCGCCGATGCTGACCGCCTTGATCCCGGTGCAGCTTACGCCCGGCACGATGTCCTCGAGCCGGTCGATCAACAGGAACGGCGGCTTCTGCGGCAGCAACGTCATCAGCTCGTTGATGTCCACGTCCGGCACGGTGTCCGTCACGGCCTTGATCGTCATTTCGCCTTCACCGCCTTACCCTTCGCCAATCTGCCCAGGATCGCGGTCTGCCGGTGCCATTGGATGATCGGCACCGCCGGAACCCCGCCCACGGCGCCGCCCGGCTCGACATCCTGGAACACGCCGGCCTTGGCCGCGATGCGCGCGCCGTCGCCGATGGTCAGGTGCCCCGACAGGCCGCCCTGGCCCGCGATCACCACGTGATTGCCCAGCTTGGTGCTGCCCGAGATGCCGACCTGGGCGATCACCACGCAGCCGCGCCCGATGCGCACGTTATGCGCGATCATCACCAGATTGTCGATCATCGTGCCGCGGCCGATCACCGTGTCGCCGCCCGCGCCGCGGTCGACCGTGGAATTGGCCCCGATCTCGACGTCGTCCTCGATGACCACCCGGCCGACCTGCGGAATGCGCACATGGCCCGCGGGGTCCATGGCGAAACCGAAGCCGCGATTGCCGATGCACACGCCCGGATGGATCAGCACCCGCGCGCCGACGAGGCAGTAGTTCAGGACCGCGCAGGCGCCGATCGCGGTGTCCGCACCCACGATCACGCCGTCGCCGATCACCGCGTTGGCGCCGATGGAAACGCGCGCGCCGATCTCGGCGCGGGCGCCGATCACCGCCCCGGCCGCGACGCCGGCGCTGGTGTCGATCTTGGCCGTGGGGTCGACGATAGCGCTCGCGTGCCGGCCCGGCGCGGGCGCCTTGTCGGGATAGAAGGCCTGGGCGATCAGCGCGAATCCCTTGTAAGGCTTGTCCGTCAGCAGCAGCGCCAAGCCCGCGGGCGCGCGCTCGGCGAAGCGCGGATCGACCACGCAGCACCCCGCGCGCGTGCGCGCGAACGCGTCGATATAGCGGCGGTTCTCCAGGAACGACACGTCGCCCGGGCCCGCCTCTTCCAGCGCGGCGATGCTAAAGAAGCGCCGCCCGGCGTCGCCGCCCGGCGCGATGGACGCGGCCGCGGCCGCGGCGAGCTCCGCGAGCGTGAACGGGCCGGCCGGCGTGAAGAAACGGGAATCCGGCACGGGCGATGCCGCCCCTCGGCCTATCTCGCCGGAGCGGCCGCGGCGGCGGGCAGCGTGACCTTCACCGCCGGCAACTTCTTGTTGACCATGACCAGCACCTCTTCGGTCACTTCCATCGCCTTGTCCACCAGGATGATCTGCGACTTGGGCAGCACCAGGTTGGCGCCGTGGGCGGTCGCCACTTCCTGCACCGCGTCGACCACCGCCCGGTTCACCTCGGTCATCGAGGTCGCCATCGCGGATTCGAGCTGCCGGCGGCGCGCCTGCACCTGGCGCTGCACCTCGGACACGCGCTGCTCGAACTGCAGGCGGCGCTGGTTGAACGCCTCGGGCGACAGCACCGTGCGCTGCTTGTTCAATTCCTGCTCAGCGTTGCGCAGCTCGTTCTCCTGCTTCGAGATCTCGTCCTGGAACGCGCCGCGGTGCTTTTCCAGCTGGTCGCGCACCGATTTGGACGCGTTCGAGCTCTCGCGGATGCGGTCGATGTCGACCACCGCGACCACCGGCGCGATCAACGGCGCCCCGGCCGCGGGCCCGGCGGCGGGCGCCGCGGCCGCGGGCTTGGGCGCGGGCTGCGCCGCGGGTTGCGCCTGGGGGGCGGGCCTGGGCGCGGGCTGCTGCGCCGGGGGACGCTGCTGCTGCTGGGCATGCGCCGCCGGGAACGCCGCCATCGCGAAAACCGCGGCCACGGCGAAGAACGGGCCCGCGCGCATCATCGATTGCCTCATGGATCAGAACCTCGTGCCGAAACTGAAGTGGAATATCTGGGTCTGGTCGTAGTCCCTTTTATAGACCGCCTTGGCAAGGTCGACGCGGATCGGCCCGAACGGCGACTTCCAGGCCACGCCGACGCCGATCGAGGCGCGCGGCGTCTTGTCGTCGGCGACGTTGACCTGACCGCCCTCCGGCGCGTCCCACACCGAGCCGATCTGGGTGAACGCCTTGCCGCTGACGCCCAGCTCGTCCGGGAAGCCGATCGGGAAGGTGAGCTCGGCCGTCGTCAGGACCAACTTGCGGCCGCCCAGCGAGTCCTGCGTCGCCACGTCGCGCGCGCCGACGCCGCCGGGCGCGAAGCCCTTGAAACTGTCGCCGCCCAGGAAAAACCGGTCGTTGATGCGGACGCGCTCGCCCAGGCCCGCCATCGCCCCGGCCTCGCCGGTCACCCCGACGCTCCACTTGTCCCACAGGGGCCAATAGTGGCCGCCGCCGACTTTGCCGCGGATGAAGCGGATGTCGCCGCCCAGGCCGGCGAAATCCTGGCTGCCGCTCAGATAGAATCCGTCGGTCGGATCCTGGCGGCTGTCCAGCCGGTCGTAGAACAGCGACTGCCCGATCATCGAGGTGATGTTGGTGCCCGCCTGGTCCCTGATGTACAGCGAGGCGTCCGAGTCGACGTTGGTGATCTTGTCCTGCCGCAGGGTATAGCGCAGCGTCTGGCGCAGCGACTCGGTCAGGCTGTAGCCGAACCGCAGGCCCCCGCCGATCGCGCGCAGGTCGTACGAGCTTTCGTCCTGGTTGTCGCGGGTGATGCGGAACAGGTCCACGCCGAACGACAGGTCCTTGTCCAGGAAATAGGGCTCGGTGAAGCCCACGTCGAACTCGGTCGATTTCTGCGAAATGCGGAACTTGGTGCGCAGGTCCTGGCCGCGCCCCAAAAGGTTGCGCTCGCGGATGCCGAAATCGGCCAGCGCGCCTTCCGCGGTCGAGAAGCCGGCGCCGATCGAGATTTCGCCGGTCGACTGCTCCTCCACCTCGACCTGCACCACGGTCTTGTCGGGGTCGGCGCCCGGGACGTTCGAGACGTCCACCTTCTTGAAGAAGCCCAGGTTCTGGATGCGCTGCTTGGAGCGGCGCATCTTGGCGTTGTTGAACGCGTCGCCTTCCACCAGGCGGAACTCGCGCCGCACCACGCGGTCCAGCGTGCGGTAGTTGCCGATGATGTCGATGCGCTCGACGAACACGCGCGGGCCTTCCTGGATGTCGAAGGTCACGTTGATCGCCTTCTTCTCGCGGTCGCGGTCGATGGTGGGCTGGATGTCCACGAACGCGAAGCCCAGGTCGCTCATCGCGTCGGTCATCTTGGTGATGGATTTCTCGATCAGCTCGGCGTTGTACCACTCGCCCTCGACCGCCAGCACATTGGCGCGGATCGCGTTGAGGTCGAGATTCTTGAACTGCGTGGTCAGGTCGACCACGCCGTACTTGTAGCGGTCGCCCTCGTCCACGGTGAAGGTGATGAAGAACTCGCTGCGGTCCGGCGTCAGCTCCGCCACCGCCGACACGACGCGGAAGTCGGCGTAGCCCTCGCGCAGGTAGAAGCGGCGCAACAGCTCGCGGTCGAAGGTAAGCCGGTCGGGGTCGTAGTTGGTGTCGGCCGACAGGAAGCGGTACCAGGTCGATTCCTTGGTCTGGATCGTCGAGCGCAGCTTGCTGTCGCCGTAGGACTTGTTGCCGATGAAGCGGATCGACTTGACGTCGGTGACCGAGCCTTCGTTGATCTCGTACACCACGTCCACGCGGTTCTGCTCGAGCTGGATGATCTTGGGCTCGACCGAGGCGGCGAAGCGGCCGCTGCGGCGGTAGATGTCGAGCAGGCGCTTGGTGTCGTTCTGCACCTTGGTGCGGGTATAGACCACGCGGGGCCGGAGCGAGATTTCGTTCTCCAGCTCCTTGTTCTCCATCTTGCGGTTGCCCTCGAAGGCCACGCGGTTGACGATCGGGTTCTCGACCACCCGCACCACCAGCGTGTTGCCCTCGCGCCTGAGCGTCACGTCCGCGAACAGGCCGGTGGCGAACAGGCCCTTCAGCGACGCGTTGATCTTTTCCGCCTCGAACGGGTCGCCCGGCCGGACCGACAGGTAGGACTGCACGGTTTCGGGCTCGACGCGCTGCGAGCCCTCGATCCGCACGGCGTCGATCGCGCCGCCGCCGGTCGGGCTCAACTGGGCATGGGCGGCGGGAACCGGCGCCAAAGCGGCCGCGCCGGACAGGGCGATCCCCGCCCACAGGACCAGGGCCCGCCCCCGGTCCAGCCTATGCCGGCGCAAGCGCTTCACGGTCGCGCTGTCTCCCTGTAGCAGAACCAGAGTATCAGAATCAGATGCTAAGCCCCTTGAAAAACAACTCGCGCAAGTCGTTCCAAGTGGCGAAGACCAGCAACCCTAATACCAGAGCAAGACCAATCCTGAAACCATATTCCTGAAGGCGCGGTCCCAAAGGACGCCCCCTAACTGCCTCTACTGCATAGAATAAAAGGTGTCCGCCATCGAGCATCGGCACCGGGAACAGGTTAATGAGCCCAAGGCTGATCGACAGATAGGCCATGAACGACAGGATCGCTGGCATATCCAGGCGCCAGACATCCCCGGAAAACTTGGCGATCCTGATCGGCCCGCCCAGCTCGTCGGCGTTGCGCGTGCCGACGATCATCTGCCCGATGGCGGTCAGCGTGCCCCAGGTCAGGTTGAAGGTCTCCTTGCCGGCCT
>JBQTIS010000078.1:0-2028 GCA_052387895.1 Rhodospirillales bacterium
TTCTGAAGGACGAATCCGGCGCCACGGCCATCGAGTACGGCCTGATCGCCGCCCTGATCTTGGTCAGGCTGCCCCCCATCGCCTGCAGGGCGGTGATGGCGGCGACCGAGATCAGGGCGGCGATCAGGCCGTACTCGATGGCCGTGGCGCCGGATTCGTCCTTCAGAAACTTCGCGAACATGGATGCTTCTCCTTACCTGGCTAGCATGTGGACCACACGGACCCACGCGGATCGCCTCGACCCGTGGGCAGGATACTGGCCGAGAGTGATTCACAAACGCTTACGCCGGCTGGGATTTCGCGCAAGCGTCGATAAATTTGTATTTTACCGCTTAATCAACGGCTTGCGCGAAAATAGCCAGGCTGGACCTGGGTCGTCCGGCTTGCAGGAGCGGGGGCTGCGGCCATGGCCCGCGAGGGGGAAGGCTTCGCGGCCGGAAGCGGGACGCCGGGGCGGCTTGGGGGAAAAGCTGGCGCGCGGAACGTCGGCGACGTTTCCGTGCGGCCGGGCTTGCAACTTCTAATCTCCGATCGGATGCCCGACTGGGGCAGCGCGGCGGGGTGAACCAGCGGCGGTTCAACCGGCCGCGCCGGATAGCGCGGTCTTCGCGGTGTTGTAGATCTTGGACAGGCTGCCGCCCATCGCCGTCACCGCGGCGATCGCGGCGACCGAAATCAATCCGGCGATCAGGCCATACTCGATGGCGGAGGCGCCGGACTCGTCCTTCAGGAACTTGGCGAACATCAAATTCACTCCCTGGCTTGCGCACATTGCGGACTTTCCTGTCCGCGCGGCGGCATGGTGAGCAAAAAACATGAAGAAATGCTTAGCGCGGAAACGGTTGCTGTTGGCCTTGCCGGGAAGCACAATATGTATTTCATTTCATATATTTATCTGGCCCGGGTGAGCCGCGTCCGGGCATGCTGAAACCGTCCGGTCGCCGCGCGCGATCGCCCGGTTGGTCGGCGTCGTGCGTCGCCGGGGTAGGATCGAGCGTCGACGCCGCGATCGGGCTTCCGGCGAAATCGAACGCCGCATCAGCCGGAGCGGCAATGGTTCGGCCGGCCGCGCCGGACAGCGCCGTCTTCGCGGCGTTGTCGATTTTCGTCAGGCTGCCGCCCATCGCTTGCAGGGCGGCGGTCGCGGCGACCGAGATTGGCGCGGCGATCAGCCCGTGCCCGATGGCGCTTGCGCCCGACTCATCGCGCAGGAATTTGCTCGCGAGCCCGATCGTTTTCTCGGCTTTCCATGCCTGGCGGCATCGCACCCCGTCCTGCAGGCCATGGCTGTTGATTGCCAACCGACTCGTTAGCAGGCGCATTTGCCGCCAAAAAAGTAATAATTAATGTGCTATATCAAATAGTTAATAAAATCCGCTCGAGCCGCCGGGTTGGCGTAACCCACGCGAAGCGCGTCGGTAGGGGCTGCCGGCCGCGCGCGGCACGGTTGCGCCGGCCAGGCCATGCAAATCCTTCATCGGCTTCGCCGGCGCTCCTGTATTCTAGCGCCAGCGCGCGCGGATCGGCCGCCGCGCAAGACCGGATACGCGGCCCAGCGCCGCGGAGGACGTCGATGCGCCGACGCCGATCGGTTGCTCCGGGCGTGATGCTGGCCGCGATGGCCGGCCTCGCCGTCCTGCCGGCCCGCGCCGATCCCGTACCCGTGGACCTCGAGCTGGTGCTGTCGGTCGACGTATCGGGCAGCATCGACGCCGAAGAAATGCAGTTGCAGCGCAAGGGCTATATCGCCGCGCTGTCCGATCCCGAGGTGGTCAAAACCATCACGCGCGGCGTGCTGGGCCGCATCGCCGTGGCCTATGCCGAATGGGGCAGCTACACCCACCAGCGCCTGGTGGTGGACTGGGTCCTGATCGACGGGCCCGCCTCGGCCCAGGCGTTCGCCGACGCGCTGGCGCGGGCGCCGATCCGCGGCGGCGTCGGCACTTCGATCAGCGGCGCGATCGAATTCGCCCTGCCGATGTTCGACAACAACAGCTTCGAGGGCACCCGCAAGGTGATCGATATCTC
>JBQTIS010000079.1:0-13142 GCA_052387895.1 Rhodospirillales bacterium
ACTCCGGGCACGAAGCCCGTTTGGAGGTTAGCAATGCCGCCCTTCACCACCGCCATGGTGTTGATCTGCGCGTTGTCCACGCCGCAGCAGAACTGCACCAGGGAAACCGCGCTGCACTATACCGAAATCCCCTTTACCTGTTCGATCGACGATCCGAAATTTCGCCCGTCGCCGATCCTGGCGGCGGCGGATTCCGACCCGATCAGGCCGCCGACCTATTACATCAAGACGGCCTGCGCGGCGCCGCCGAAATAGGCCGCGGCCGGCATCGCGTCAGACGTGGTGCTCGCGCACGCCCTTGATGAAGGCCATGCACCAATAGACCTGCGCGCCGATGGCGGCGGGCGGCAGCAGCGCCCATGACCAGCCCATCAGCGCCAGCGCCAGCAGAATGAAGCAGAAATCGGCGCGGGTAAGCTCGCGGAACACGTAGCCCAACGTGTCCACCAGCCGCGCAGGCTCGGCGCGAGAAACCAGCGGCGCGCTCGCCGTGTCCGTGGCGCCACCGGCCCTCAGGTCCATCCATAGACCCAGGAAATAATTGATCGTGCCGCCGGCGGCGCCGGCGACGCCGAACCAGAACCACCAGGGGGATCCCCAGGCGGCTTGCGCGCCCAGGCCGAGGCCCAGGAACAGCGCGGCGTGGCCGACCCAATCCACGAACGTGTCGTAATAGAGGCCGAAGCGGGTGCCGAGGCCCTTGGCGCGGGCGATCTCGCCGTCGCAATTGTCCAGCACGTAGAACGCCAGGAACAACAGGCCCCCCGCGGCCTGCGCCAGGCGCGAGGGATCGGCGAAGCACCACGCGCCGCCGAGCGCGCAGGCCAGCGAAACCGTCGTGATCTGGTTGGGCGTGACCGGCAGCCGCACCAAGAGCCGCGACAGCCGTACCGAGACGTGGCGCACAAGCGGGAACGCGCGCGCGGGCGTTGCCAGCGGGGCCGCGGCGGGGTGGGCGCGCCGATCCACGCCGCTACTTCGCCGCGGCCGGCACGGCCCGCGCGGCGCCGCGCGCGAGTCGCTGCCGGCGCAACGCCAGCAACGCGGGCAGCACCACGAGCGTGACCGCCAGGTTCAGCGCGATGCCGATGGTCAGCAACAGACCCATGCTGAACACGCCGCGATGATCCGACAGCATCAGCGTGCCGAACGACGAGATGGTGGTCAGCGCACTGACGATCACGGCGCGCGGCGTGCTGGTCTCGAGCACCGATCCGCCGGCTGCGATCTCGCGGTCGCGCAGCACCAGGTGGATGCCGCTGGCCACGCCCAGGCCCACCAGCAGCGGCAGCACGATGATGTTGGCGAAATTGAAATCCATGCCCAGCAGCACGGCCGAGGCCGCGGTCAGGATGCCGGCCAGGACCAGCGGCAACAGAACCAGCAGCGTGTCGCGCCAATTTCCCAAGAGCACCATCAGGACGACGACGATGCCGACCAGCGCCAGGGTGGCGGCGACATGGAAGGCGTGGATCACGGCCTTGCCCGCCATCACCACGGTGACCGAAGTTCCGGTGGCGCGCGGCTCGTGGTGCAGGATCAGGCCGACGAACCGGCGTAAGTCGTCGATGTCGATCAGCTTCTGCTTCGGAAACACTTGGACACGGGCGCGGCCGTCGGCGGCGATCTGGCGCTCGCGGATGTCCTCGGGCAAATCGGCGATGGCCACCGGCTTGGCTCCCATGGCCTCGCGCAAGGTCTCGAGCCGGGCGGAAAGGCTGCCGACCAACCGGCGATCGAGCTCGGCCAGGCCCGCGTCCGACATGTCCTGCCGGTCCAACGCGGCCTGCAGGCGCTTCAGGGCCCGCGTCAGCGGCGCCGGCAGGTCGCGGCCCGCGAGCGCGTCGAGCCGCTGGCGCAGTTCGCCCAGGGCCTGGCGCCGCTCGGCCGCGCTCGGCGCCGGCTTCTTCGCGGTGTCGACCAGCAGCGGGGTGAGAAAAAGGCTCATGTCCCGGACGATCTCGAGCTTCGCTTCCTGATCCTTCGGCACGAACTTGCTCAAGGTCAGCACCGAATCCACCGGGTCCAGCTTCTCCAGGCGGGCGGCGACCTCGTCGGCTTCCTTCAGATCCTTGGCCAGGATCACGAGGTCGTACGGCCCGAACGCGCTGTCGGCGGCCAGGTCGAAGATCGCCTGCACCGACTCGGCCTCCGGGTCCTTCATCTTCAGCGGATCGGCGTCGAACCGCGCGAACGGCAGCAGCGCCAGGCCCGTCAGGCAGAACGCGACCGACGCCGCGACGATGCGGCGCGGCCAATGCTCGACGATGCCTTCGACCACCGGCTTGGCGGGCGGATCGGCCGGAAGCGGCTTCGCCTTCAGCGGCAGCAGCAACAGGATCGCCGGCAGCAGCGTCAGATTCACGATCAGCGCCACGAACATGCCCACGCCGGCGATCAGGCCCAGCTCCGCCACGCCGCGGTAGCTGGTGGGCAGGAACGAGAAAAAGCTGATCGCGGCGGTGATGGCGCACAGCGTCAGCGCCCCGCCGTTGCCGCGGGCGGTCGCCGCCAGGGCGTCGGCGCGCGATTTGTGGCTCGGCAGCTCTTCCTTGTAGCGCAGCGTGAAATGGGCGCCGAAATCGTCGCTGAGGCCGATGAACAGCACGGCGAAAGCGACCGACAGCAGGTTCAAGCTGCCGATCGCCACGGCGGCGAACCAGGTGGTGATCGCCAGGCCCACGGTCAGGCACACGGCGGTCGTCACCACCAGCAGGACCGACCGCATGCCGAAATACAGCAGCACCACCACCGTGACGAAGGACAGGATGCTGATCCAGCCCATCTGCTGGCGGATCGAGCCCAGTTCGTCCTGCGCCAGGGCGGCTGAGCCGGTCAGCCGCATGCGGATGCCGTGCTTGCCGTCCCATTTCTGCTGCCGGGCGAAATCGCGCAGCGCGTCGACGGCGTCGCCGGCCGGCGTCAGCGAGCCGAAATCCACCGCCGGCTGGATCAGGATCAGGTGCTTCAGCTCCGACGGCTTGGCGTCGCGGCCCAGCATCATCTCGCGCCACGACAGGGGCCTGGGCTCGCTCTTGGCCTGCGCCTCGACCGCCGCGGCGATGCGGTTGAGCGCGTCGGCGATATCGACGGGCGGCTTGTTGCCCTTCAGCAGGTCGTCGAAGGCCAGGTTCAGCATCTCCACCAGGCCGCGGATCGACGGGTCCTGGTTCAGCGAGCCCAGCACCGGCTGCGACGCCGCCAGCTTGTCCGCCAAGTCGGTCAGCTCGTCCTTGTTGAGATACAAGAGCCCGTTCTGGCGGAAAAACCGGTGGCCCTCGGGATCGTAGATCGTACGGAACAGCTTGGGCCGCTCGAGCATGAAGGCGATGACTTGGTTCGATGCGTCGTCGGCCATGTCGGGCGTCGCGGCGTCGATCACGATCAGAATGTTGTCGGAGAACTGGGGGAACGCCTCGCTGATCGCCTGCGAGCGCATCTGCCAGTCCAGCTTGCGCGACAGCATGCCCGCGGTATCGACGTTCATGCCCAGATTCTGAGCCGAGTACCAAAGGCTGTAGGCCGTGGCGCCGAGGAAAAACAGGATCACCAGCCAGCGCAGCCGGCAGGCCGTTCCCACCCACCGGCCCTGGAACCGGCGATAGCCGTCCTCGGCGGCGGTCACGGCAAAGACGTAGCGGGCGCGCAGGCCGCTCACGGCGCGGTCCTTGGAGTCCATGGCGGCGAGCCGCGAGGCAGGCCCGAAGCGGAAAGCTCGATCATTGCCGGATTGCGCCGTCGATGTGGCTGGCGCCGTGGCTTATAGCGAAGGGCCGCGGGACCGGCAACCCGGCAAATGCTTCACTTCGCCGCGTTCAAGCGTTCGAAGCCGCGTTCGAGGTCCGCGATCAGGTCGCGCGGATCCTCGAGCCCGGCGTGGATGCGCACGCCCGGGCCCGCCGCGGCCCCTTTGGTCGCGGTGCGGATGCCCTCGAGGTGCGTCGGCAGGATCAGGCTTTCGAAGCCGCCCCAGGACGCGCCCATGCCATAGAGCTCGAGGCCGTCGAGCATGGCCGAGAGCGCCTTTTTCGGGCACGGCTTCAGCATCACCCCGAACAGGCCCGAGGCGCCGGTCATGTCGCGCTTCCACAGGGCGTGGCCCGGATCGCCGGGCAGGGCGGGGTACAGCACCCGCTCGACCTCGGGCCGGGTTTGCAGCCATTGCGCCAATACCAGCGCCGTCTGCTGGTGCTGGCGCAGGCGCGCGCCCAAGGTGCGAAGCCCGCGCAGGCCGAGATACACGTCGTCGGGTCCGACGCTGAAGCCCAGTTGGGCCACGGCGTTGCGCACGGTCAGGAACGTCTCCTCGGTGCAGTCGATGATGCCGAGCATCGCGTCGGAATGGCCGACGATGTATTTCGTCGCCGCGTGGACCGCGACGTCGACGCCGAGCTTGAACGGCTTGCAGAACAGCGGCGTCGCCCAGGTGTTGTCCATCAGCACCCTGGCGCCGCGTGCGTGCGCCGCGGCGGCGATGGCGGGGATGTCCGACATCTCGAAGGTGTGCGATCCCGGCGACTCGGTGAACACGAGCCTGGTTTCGGGGCGCATCAGCCCTGCGATCTCCGCGCCGATCAGCGGGTCGAAATACGTCACCGCCACGCCGACGCGCTTCAGCACCTCGTCGCAATGGCGGCGCGTGGGCGCATAGACGTTGTCGGTCACCAGCACGTGGTCGCCGGTTTTGACGAAGCCCATGATCGCGCCGACGATGGCCGCCAACCCCGACGGCGCCGCGATCGCGCGCCAGCCGCCCTCGAGCCGCGCGACCGCCTCCTCCAGCGCGCTCGTGGTCGGCGTGCCGTGACGACCGTAGGTATAGGTGAAGAACCGCTTCTTCTGCGCCTGCTCCATCGCTTCCACGCTGGGAAAGACGATGGTCGAGGCGTGGTACACCGGCGGATTGATGATGCCGAAATTGGCGCGCGGGTCGCGGCCGGCGTGGGTGAGGATCGTGTCGTCCTTTGAATCGTCGCGCAGGGACATGATGGTTCCGATCCGAAGCGATGCCGATCAAGGTTGGCCGGGGTTCGGCGGGGTTTTGGCGCTGCAACAAATACAGGCGCGGCGCTTGAAATTCCAGCATGCCGGGCCCGTGGAACGAGCCGGAGCGGGATTCCCGACCGCCGCTGATATTCCACGGCGCGCGCTTGGCCGCCCTTGATTCACCGCGCAATTTCGCGTCAAATTGGCCCAGGGAGCCGTCGGCCGGGGGGACGCGGCGCCTTCGGGCGCTTAGCCAACTCCGCCGGTGGACCGATCCCGTCCAAGCGGCCGGGATACCACGACAATCATTACAGGGATGCGACCGACATGAAAAAAATCAGCCTTATCGCCGCCGGCACGGCTCTCGTCGCGCTGACGGCCGGGGGAGCACAGGCGCAGCAGACACTGGAGACCGTCAAGAAGCGCGGCCAGGTCGTCTGCGGCGTAAGCGTTTCCGCGCCGGGATTCGCGGCGCCGGATGCGCAGGGCAACTGGACGGGCCTCGACGTCGACTCGTGCCGCGCGGTCGCGGCCGCGATCTTCGCCGACCCCAAGCGCGTCAAGTTCGTCCCGACCACCGCCAAGGAGCGCTTCACGGCGCTGCAATCGGGCGAAATCGACCTGCTGGTCCGCAACACCACCTGACCATGAGCCGCGACGTCCAGATGGGCTTCGACTTCGTCAGCGTGAACTTCTACGACGGCCAGGGCTTCATGGTTCCCAAGAAGCTGGGCATCAAGAGCGCGCTGGAGCTGAAGGGCGCCACGGTCTGCACCGCGACCGGCACGACCACCGAGCTGAACCTGGCGGACTTCTTCAAGGCCAACAAGATGACCTACAAGGTCGTCGCTTTCGAAAAGACGGACGAGGTGAACGCCGCCTATGACTCCGGCCGTTGCGACGCCTACACCACCGACCGTTCCAGCTTGGCGTCGCAACGCACCAAGCTGAAGAACCCGGCCGACCACGTGGTCCTGCCCGAGACCATCTCGAAGGAGCCGCTGGGGGCGGTCGTGCGCCACGGCGACAACAACTGGGGCGACATCGTGCGCTGGGCGTACTACGCGCAGCTCAACGCCGAGGAGCTCGGGATCACCTCGAAGAACGTCGACGAGATGAAGAAGTCGAGCAACCCCGAGATCAAGCGCCTGCTCGGCACCGAAGGCGATTTCGGCAAGACGCTGGGCCTCAGCAACGAGTGGGCCTACAACGTCATCAAGATGGTCGGCAACGCCGAGGAAAGCTACGAAAGCACCATGGGGGTGAAGACCCCGGTCGGCCTGCCGCGCGGCGTGAACAACCTGTGGACCAAGGGCGGTCTTCAGTACGCGCCGCCGGTCCGCTGACGAAAGTCTCGCCGCAACCGATAGAAAAATAGCAGCCCCACGCCTGCCGGAACGCGTCTTGCACAGCCAGGCTCGCAAGCGCGCGTTCCGCGGGCGAAGGGGGTGCGGACCGGCGTGGTCCGGGACAGGGGGAAGGTGATGGCGGTCGACGTACGCGAAACCGCGGGCGCGCCCAGCACGCCGATTTGGCTGGACGCGCGATACCGGGCGATCTTCTTCCAGATCGCACTGCTGATCCTTGTGGTCGGCTTCGGCGCTTACATCTTCAACAACACGTATCGAAACCTTGAAATCCGCGGCATCGCCTCGGGCTTCGGATTCCTCGGCACCACCGCCGGCTTCGACATCATCATGTATCTGGTGCCGTACTCGCGCGAGTCGAGCTACGGCCAGGCGCTGGTGGTGGGGCTGCTCAACACGCTGGTTGTGGCCGCCATCGGCGTCGTGCTGGCGACCATCGTGGGTTTCACGATGGGCGTAGCGCGCTTGTCGCGCAACTGGCTGGTCGCAAGGCTCGCCACCGTCTACATCGAGGTGATCCGCAACATCCCGCTGCTGCTGCAGATCATCTTTTGGTACCACATGCTGGGCAAGTCCACGCCCAACCCTCGCCAGAGCGTCAATCTGGGCGACGTGATCTTCCTCAGCAATCGCGGCCTCTACATGCCGGCGCCGGTGCCCGAGCCGGGCTTCCAATTCGTTCCGCTCGCCTTCCTCGCCGGAATCGCCGCCGCGGTGTTCATGGCGCGCTGGGCGAAGAAGCGGCAGGAAGCGACCGGCCGGCAATTCCCGACGATTTGGACGTCGGTGGGGTTGATCTTCGGCCTGCCGCTCTTGGCGCTGCTGGCGTCCGGAATTCCGCTCCATTTCGACTATCCGGTGCTGCAGGGATTCAATTTCCAGGGCGGCATGGTGCTGATCCCCGAATTCTTGGCGCTGACCTTCGCCCTGGTGATCTATACCGGCGCCTTCATCGCCGAGAACGTGCGCGCCGGCATCATGGCGGTCAGCCACGGCCAGACCGAGGCGTCCTACGCGATCGGGCTCAGGCCCGGCCCCACGCTGAGGCTCGTCGTCATCCCCCAGGCGATGCGCGTGATCATTCCGCCGCTGACCAGCCAGTACCTGAACCTGACCAAGAATTCGTCGCTGGCGACCGCCATCGGCTATCCGGACCTGGTGGCGGTGTTCGCCGGCACCGTGCTCAACCAGACCGGCCAGGCGATCGAATGCATCGCCATCACCATGGCGGTCTATCTGACCACCAGCCTCAGCACGTCGACGTTCATGAACTGGTTCAACCGCAAGATGGCGTTGACGGAGCGCTGACATGACAACCACCGTCGAAACCGGCCAGAAGGCCGACCTGCCGCCGCCGGCCGCCACCGTGGGCGTGGTGGGCTGGCTGCGCGAGAACCTGTTCTCGTCCTGGCAGAGCGCCCTGTTGACCCTGTTGGCGGTCTACCTGGTCTATCTGGCGCTTCCGCCGGTCGTCAGCTGGGGGGTCGTCAACGCCATCTGGAGCGGCAACGAAACCCGGGAATGCAAGCTGCCCGACGGCTCGTTCAAGAGCGGCGCCTGCTGGATCTTCATTCGGGCGTGGATCGGCGGGTTCATGTACGGGCTTTATCCGTACGATCTGCGCTGGCGCGTCGACCTGGCCCTGGTGCTGGTGCTGGTGATGTTCGTGCCGCTGGCGATCAAGCGCCTGCCCTATCGAACCCATTACGGCGTGGCCGTCATCCTGCTCTATCCCGTGGTGGCCTACTTGATGTTCAGCGGGTTCGTCCATTTCACGCCCGACAACCCGCTCAGCAACACGCATCCGTGGCGCGTGGTCGAAACGGCGAAATGGGGCGGGCTGGCGCTGACGCTGCTGATCGCCTCGGTCGGCATCATCGCCTCGCTGCCGCTGGGAATTCTCCTGGCCCTGGGGCGGCGCTCGACCATGCCGATCGTCAGCACGGTCAGCGTGCTGTTCATCGAGTTGTGGCGCGGCGTGCCGCTGATCACCGTGCTGTTCATGTCCTCGGTGATGCTGCCGCTGTTCCTGCCCGAGGGCGTCAACTTCGACAAGCTGTTGCGTGCGCTGATCGGCGTAACCCTGTTCTCGGCCGCCTACATGGCCGAGGTGGTGCGCGGCGGGCTTCAGGCGATCCCCAAGGGGCAATACGAGGCGGCGATGGCCCTTGGCCTCAATTTTCCGCGCATGATGGCGCTGGTCGTGCTGCCGCAGGCGCTGCGCTACGTCATTCCCAGCATCGTCAACACCTTCATCGGCTTGTTCAAGGACACCACGCTGGTGGCGATCATCGGTATGTTCGACTTCCTGGGCGCGGTGCAACTGGGCGCGGCCGACCCGAAATGGCTGGGCTACGCGGTCGAGGGCTATGTGTTCGCCGCGGCCGTCTATTTCCTGTTCTGCTTCTCCATGTCGCGCTACAGCCAGCGCCTGGAGCGCAAGCTGCACACCGGCCACAAGAAACGTTGAGATCGGAGCCCCGACGATGACCGCATCCGCCAAGCCGCTGAAAAGCGCCAAGTCCGACGAGGTGGCGATCCAGATCGCCGGCATGCACAAGTGGTACGGCGAGTTCCACGTGCTGAAGGACATCAACCTGACGGTCTACAAGGGCGAGCGCATCGTGATCTGCGGGCCGTCGGGCTCGGGCAAGTCGACGATGATCCGCTGCATCAACCGGCTGGAAGAGCACCAGAAGGGCACGATCGCGGTCGATGGCGTGGAGCTGACCAACAACGTCAAGAACATCGACGCCATCCGGCGCGAGGTCGGCATGGTATTCCAGCAATTCAATCTGTTTCCGCATTTGACGGTGTTGGAAAACTGCACGTTGGGGCCGATTTGGGTCAAGAAGATGCCGAAAAAGGACGCGGAAGAGGCGGCGATGAAATATCTCAACCGCGTGCACATTCCCGAGCAGGCGCTGAAATACCCCGGCCAGCTTTCCGGCGGCCAACAGCAGCGCGTGGCGATCGCCCGGTCACTATGCATGAACCCGAAGATCATGCTGTTCGACGAGCCGACCTCGGCGCTCGATCCCGAGATGATCAAGGAAGTGCTCGACGTGATGGTCAACCTGGCCGAGGAGGGGATGACCATGCTGTGCGTGACGCACGAAATGGGCTTTGCGCGCACCGTGGCCAATCGCGTCATCTTCATGGACCGCGGCGAGATCGTCGAGCAGAGCGAGCCGAAGGAATTCTTCGCCAACCCGAAGTCCGAGCGCACCCGGCTGTTCCTGAGCCAGATCCTGCATCACTAGAGACTTTAGAGGCGTCAGCGGCCGGTTCGCGCCAGCGCTTCCGCGTTCGCGCCCGTCAGCGCTCGCATGAACGCGGCCAGCGCGCGCTTGTCCTGGGCGCTGAGATTCAGCGGGAAAATCCATTCCGCCTTGTTGGCCGTCTCGCCGCCGCCGCGGTCGTAGAATTCGACCACCTCTTCCAGCGTGGCGATCGACCCGTCATGCATGTAGGGCCGGGTCAGCGCCACGTTGCGCAGGGAAGGGGTGCGGAACTTGCCGCGGTCTTCCTCCGCGCCGGTGACCTCGAAGCGCCCGGGATCGGCCAGCCCGTCGCCCGCGCCCGCGCCCAAGGCGTGGAACTTGCCGTCGCTGAACAGCGCGTGGCGGTCGTCCAGCGTGTGGCACTGGGCGCAGCCCGCGCGAAACAGGAACAGCAACGCGCCGCGGCGTTCCTCCTGCGTCACCGCCGCCTCTTCACCGCCGAACCACCAGCGGTCGAAACGCGAACCGGCCGAGACCAGGCTGCGCTCGAACGCGGCGATCGCCCGGGCGATGGACTCCTTGCCCGGCCCTTGGCCGGCGAAGGCGCGCTCGAACAGGCCGGCGTAGTCGGGCAGCGCCGCGATCCGCTCGATCACCGCCGGCACCGACGGGTTGGCCATCTCATCGGCCGCCAGGAGCGGCCCCCAGGTCAGGGCTTCGAGCGTGGGCATCGCGCCGCTCCACAACAGCGTCTCCTCGAACGCCGCGTTGATCGCCGTGGGCGCGTTGCGCTTCAGCGCGAACCCGCCCCGGGCGAGGGGCGTGGGCCGGTCGTTGGTGGTGAAGCCCTGCGCCGGGTCGTGGCAGGTGGCGCAGGACATCCTGCCGTCCACCGACAGGCGCGGATCGAAGAACAGCATGCGGCCGAGCGCGATCTTTTCCGGCGCGGGCGGATTGTCGGCGGGAAACGGAACCGCCGGCAGGCCCAGAAGCGCCGAGTCGGCCGCCAGCGGTTGCGGCGCGCCGAGCGCCAGGCACAGCGCGACGATGCCGGCGGCGGAAAGGTCAATGCGCGGCGAGGCCATCTTCAATCAACAGCGTCAGTATGTCGTTGAACATCGCCTCGGGCGCCAGGAAGGCGGTGCTGTAGATCTCGCGCACCGCGCCGCGCCGGTCGATCAGGAACAGCTTCAGCGCATGGCTGATGGCGCGCGCGCCGCCGTCGTCGGCGTGCTCGACCGCGATGTCCTGGCCGAACTCGTCCAGGATCGGCGCCAGGGCGGCGGGCGAGGGGGCGGTGAGAAAGCTCCATTCCACGCGCCGGTCCGCGAGATGCCCGGCGAAAGCGCCGAGCCGCGCCGGCGTGTCGTGCTGGGGATCGAAGCTGAGGCTCACCAGCCGCACGCGCGCGGCCAGGCTCGGCCGCGCCGCCAGCCGGTCGCGCAGCTCGGCCATGGTAGCGAAAGCCAGCGGGCAGCCCTCCGGATCGGCGCATTGCGAATAGAACAGCGACAGCAGCGTGACCTTGCCGGTGACGAAGCGCCTGAGGTCGTGCCGGCGGCCCGCGCGGTCCAGCACCGCGCCGCCGGGCGCGTGCTGGATCGGCGGCAGGGCGTAGCTGCCGGCGGCCGGCAGCGTGAAATCGGCGCGCGGGGCGCGGGCCGGCAATTCGCGGCCGAGATCGTGCGCCGCCGCCGCCGCGCCGGCGACCGACAATGCCGCGATCAGCGCCGGCAGCTTCATGTCCGCGGCTTGGCCGAGAACTTCATGTGATGCGCCCGCCCCAGCTTCTCCTTGTAGAAATCCACCTCGAAGGCCGGCTTCAGCTCCTTGCCGTCCCAATGGAAGGCGCGCAGGAACTGCTCGTCGTCGGCGCCCTTCTTGTCCCAGTTGGCCAATAGCGACGAGGTGATATAGACGCGCTTGCCGTCCCAGCTCTGCGAAATCATGTTGACCTGCTTGCCGGTCGCCTTGGCGTAGGTCTGGCGCGGCTGCTCGGGGTTGCCGAGGTCGAAATAGCGGGTCATCCCGTCCATGAAGGTGTTGACCCACAGGCCCTTGCCGTCGGCGGTGATCGAGATGTCCACGGGCAGCGGAATCTTGCTCGGATCGCCGATCGTGCCCACCTCCCTGGCCTGCCATTCGCCGCGCGCGTCCTGCTTGATCAGCCACAGCTTCGAGGTCAGCGCCGTGGCGGTGATCGCCCAGTTGTCGCCCTCCTTCAGCGACCAGCGTATCTCGAGCGGCGCGCCCGGCACCTTCAGCACCTTTTTCGGCTGCATCGCCTTCAGGTCCCACACCACCATGGTGTTGCCGAAGCGGCCCATCGCGTCCTTGTCGGCCACCAGCGAGCCCAGGTCGCGCATGTAGTTGTCCAGGCCGGTGAAGCTCGAGGTCAGCATCACGTTCTTGGCGGGGTTGATGGCGATGTCGTAGCCGTAGCCGTCGCCGCCCTCGCGCACCGGCATGTCGTGCCGCGCCACGAAGCCGCCGCGGTTGTTGTAGACGGCCATGCCCGTGACGCCGCGGTGGTCGCGCGTGTTCGACAGCGCCTGCACCATCATCCGCCCGGGCAGGGCGTAGAACGTGTGCGGGCCGATCAGCCCGGTCCGTTCCGGCATGTCGGCGATGGTGCGGACCAGCCTGGGCTTGGCCGGGTCGCTGCCCACGTCGATGACGTGGATCTTGCTGTCGCTGAGGCCGCCGGCCCACAAATGCTTGCGGTCGTCGGTGAAGCCCATGTGGTGCGCCTCGCCGCGCCCGCCGGTGGACAGCGCATGCGCCACCTTGCCGTAGCCGGGCAAGGCCGGGTTGGCGTCGACCGTCACCAGCTTGTCCTGGCCGTCGCCCAGGCCCGCGACGCCGAGCGTCCAGACATGGACGTAGTCCTCCTGGCCCTTGATCAGGCGGGTGAGATAGGGCGAGTTGCAGGTCTCGTCCCCCAGGGCGGGCGCGGCCAGGCCGAGGCCAAGCGCGGCGAGCAACACAAGGGCGACGCAGCTTCGCGCGGTTATCGCAGTCTTGCGCGTGCGGAGGGTCATGGAGGCTCTCCTCGAAGTTTTGCTGTTGCACCGATCTTATCAAATGCTCGCGCGGCGGCCACCCGCGGACGGGCTATCGGTTCGGCTGCGGGCCCGGCGGCGCCAGCCCCTGCGGGCGCGGATCGTCGAATTCCTTCACGCGCCTGTCATACGGCACGAAGCCCGCGCGCTGGTACAGCGACAGCGCCTTGGGATGATCCATGTCGCAGGTGTTGACCCACACGCGCCTGGGCGCGGGCGGGCCGGTCCAGGCCAGCTCCACCGCCTGGTCCAGCAGGTACGGCCCCAGGCGCTGGCCGGTGAACTCGGGCATCAGCCCGAAATAGGCCAGCTCCACGATCTCGGCCTGGCGGCGGTCGATCTCGAAATAGCCCGCCGGCGTGCCCTCGACGTACAGCACGTAGGTTTCGTATTTCGGGTCCTGCACGATCGCGCCCAGGGCCTGGTCGCTCATCAGCCGGCGCTCGTACCACCACCACGGCCAGCCCGCGGTGTCATAGAGGAAGCGCGAGAACGCCACGGTC
>JBQTIS010000080.1:0-1779 GCA_052387895.1 Rhodospirillales bacterium
GCGCTTGGTCAAGTACTACGACAGCGGCGGCACGCCGATCCCGAAAACCGTGCGTTTTGCCGGTCTCGGTTACGGATTGCACCGGGCGGCATAGCGGACGCGCCCGCCTCGTGGCAAATAGACGACAAGGGAATCAGGGTGAAGGAAAACGTCATGGCCGAAACCAAGCCGTTGCGCGCCACCCCTGGCGAGGCGCGCCAGGCGCCGCTGCCGCCGGGACACCGCTCCGCGCTTTTGATGAAGCACGGCACGATGGAGCTGCGCTGGTACGCGCCGCGCGGCGGCGACCCGCAAACCCCGCACGACCAGGACGAGCTTTATATCGTCAACAAGGGCAGCGGCCATTTCCGCGCCGGCCCGCGGACGACCCGGTTCGCGCCCGGCGACGTGCTGTTCGTCGCGGCGGGCGAAACCCACCGGTTCGAGGATTTCAGCGACGACCTGGAGCTGTGGGTGGTTTTCTGGGGTCCCAAGGGCGGAGAGCAGCCGTAAATCGGAGTAACCTGTTGAAATTTCACGTCTCTTCGAGATCGCTAAAATTAACCAGAAAGACATAATTATCTTGAAGCAAATTGCGTATTGCGCGAATGTTAACAGGCAGCGCGACGGATCCATCCTCTCGACCTCCGCTTGCCGTCGCCATGGAGGGGCTGCCATGCGAAGCGCCACGATGGCTTTTCTCGACCGCACCTACGACGAGGCGAAAGCGATGCTGGCGGAGGCGCGCACATACTTGCGCTGCCACGAGCCGGCCGATCGCGGCGGCATGTCCGAGATCGAGGGCCTGCGCGCGGTCGGCGAGGGGCTGCGGCTGACCACGCGGCTGACCGAGGTGCTGGCCTGGAGCATGGTGCAGCAATCCCTGCACAACGGCGAGATCACGCGCGATGAAGCGGCCGACCCGCGCCGGCGCCTGGGCAGCCGCAAGATCTGCCTGGAAGACGACGGCCTGCCCGGCGAGGGCGAGCTGCCGCCGCGCCTGGCCTCGCTGCTGCAACGCAGCCGGGCGCTGTACGAGCGCGCGCTCAGGCTCGACCGCCTGGTGGCGGGCGAGGAGATGCAGTTCGGCTCGTTCAACGTCTGCCTGGTGGCCGCGTCCGCCGAGGCGCAGAACGAAACACCCGCGCGCATGCCGCACCCGCAGATACTTCAGGCGTAACCGATTTTCTGGAACGCCCCGGAAACGGCGGGGCGGAAACGGGCTTGCCCGGCCGCGATTCTTTTAGGACTTGGCCTCGGCTTTCGCCGCGGCCTTGGCTTCCGGCTTGGCAGCGGCTTCCGGCTTGGTGGCGGCTTTCGCCTCGGCCTTCTTGTCGGCCTTAGCCTCTTTTTTCTTCTCCGCCTTCTTCTCGTCTTTCTTGTCGGCCTTTTTCTCGGCCTTCTTGTCCTGCTTGGGCTGCGCGCCCGGCGGCTGCGCCTTGACCTCGGGCGTCTTGATCGAGATGTCCTTGAAGCGCTTCTTGAACTTGGCGAGCTGGCCGCCGTGGTCGGACAGGCGGAACACCCCGGTCCAGGCGGGATGCGACTTGGAGTCGACCTCCAGATGCATGGTGTCGCCCGGCTTGCCCCAGGTCGAGCGCGTCGTGAACTTGGTGCCGTCGGTCATCACCACGTTGATCTCGTGGTATTCGGGATGGATCTTCTCTTTCATCGCCGGGTACTCCTGGGGGCGCACCAGCCCCGGTCCTAGGGCGGGCGCCGCGATCCGTTGGAAGCGGCGGCTTATAGCGGCAAACGCCGCCCAAGGCAAGGCGCCGCGCGCCCTGGGCGGGGGCCGTT
>JBQTIS010000081.1:0-4301 GCA_052387895.1 Rhodospirillales bacterium
GCTCGACGGCGCGGCGCTGGCCAAGGCCTGCGGCGCCAAAGACGCCGCTCAGATCAACACGCAACTGTGCCGCTCGCAGATCGGCAATTTCCAGACCCTGCTGAAATCCGGCGGCAAGCTTCTGGTCGCCTGCACCCAGGAACCGCCGCTGTTCGACGAGACGCGCAGCGAGGCGGGCGCCGACGAGCTGCCGGTTTCCTACGTCAATATCCGCGAACACGCGGGCTGGTCCGACGAGGCGGCCCAGGCCACGCCCAAGATCGCGGCGCTTCTGGCCGAGGCAGCGCTGGACTTCGGGCCCACCCCCTCGGTCGCGCTGGAATCGAAGGGCGTGGCGCTGGTCTATGGCGGCGACGAACGGGCGATCGAGATCGCCCGGCGCTTGAAGGACCGGCTGGACGTAACCGTGCTGCTGCACAAGCCCAAGGACCTGCCGCCGCCGCGCGTGATGGATGTGCCGGTGTTCAAGGGCACCATCGTCGCCGCCAAGGGCCACATGGGCGGATTCGAGATCGTGGTCGACGACTACGCCGCCGCCGTGCCCTCGTCGCGCAAGGCACTCGCCTTTCTGCCCGCCCGCAAGGGCGCGAGTTCCACCTGCGACGTGATCCTCGATCTGACCGGCGGCAAGCCGTTGTTCCCCGCGCCGGAAAAGCGCGACGGCTATCTGCGTCCCGACCCGAACGACCAAGCGGCGGTCGAGCGCGCGGTGTTCGCGCTGGCCGACCTTCTGGGCGAGTTCGACAAGCCGCGCTACATCGACTTCAAGGCCGATCTGTGCGCGCATTCGCGCAGCCGCGTCGTCGGCTGCACGCGCTGCCTCGACGTGTGCCCGGTCTCGGCGATCAGGCCGGACGGCGACCACGTGGCTGTCGACCCGAAGATTTGCGCGGGCTGCGGCGCCTGCGCCTCGGTCTGCCCTACCGGCGCGGCCGCCTATGCGCTGCCGGCGGGCGATGCGATGTTCCAGCGCCTGCGTACCTTGCTCGGCGCCTACCATGCGGCCGGCGGCAAGGACGCGGCGCTCCTGGTGCACGACCAGAGCCACGGCGAGGACATGATCTCGATCGTATCGCGGATGGGCCGCGGCCTGCCCGCCCGCGTGCTGCCGTTCGCGGTCAACTCGGCGATGCAGATCGGCTTCGACTTCATGGCCGCCGCGATGGCCTACGGCGCGGCGGAGCTGCGCGTGCTGGTGGGACCGAAGAACCGCGACGAGCTGGCGGGCCTCGCGCAGCAGATCGGCCTAGCCGAAACCGCGATGTCGGGCATGGGCTACGGCGAGGGCCGTGTCGGCATCATCGACATGGCCGATCCCGACCAGGTCGAGGCCGCGCTCTATGGCCTGCCCAGGCTCGACGCGCCGGCGGCGGGCAACTTCCTGCCGATGGGCGGCAAGCGTACGCTGGTGATGCTGGCGCTGAGGCATTTGCGCCGGCACGCGCCCGGGCCGGTCGAAATTCTGCCCCTGCCGCTAGGCGCGCCCTTTGGAACGCTCGACGTAAACGTGGCGGGCTGCACGCTGTGCCTAGCCTGCGTCGCGGCGTGCCCCACCGGCGCGCTCGGCGACGACCCGGAAGTCCCGACCCTCAGCTTCACCGAGGATGCCTGCGTGCAATGCGGCATCTGCCGCGCCACCTGCCCGGAGAAGGTCATCCAGTTGAAGCCCCGCTTCAACTTCGCCGACGACGCGCGTTCGGCCCGCACGGTCAAGCGCGAGCCGCCGTTCCATTGCGTGCGCTGCGGCAAGCCGTTCGGCACGCGCGGGGCGATCGAGCGCATCGTCGAGAAGCTCGCCGGCAAGCATTCGATGTTCCAGCAGGACGACGCGCGCTTCCGTCTGATGATGTGCCAGGATTGCCGCGTGATCGTGCAGTTCGAGTCCAAGGACGATCCGCTGGCCGGCCCGCCCCGGCCCAAGCCGCGCACCTCGGAGGACTATTTCCGCGAACGCGAGATCGAGGAGGCCCGCGCCAAGGTGCTGAAGGACCGCGCCGAGCAGGCCAAGAAGAACGGCAGCGGGAACGCATAGCGCGCAGAAAACCCGCTTGACCGTCTTAGTTCTCTGTTAGAGAATGGCGTTCCGTGAAGCTTGAATTCGAGCGCGCCGCGGTCCATGGCTTGGCAGACATGCCGCCTGGACATCGTCGCCGGTTGCTGGTGCGGCTGGAACAGATTGCGCGCGACCCATTCGCACACCACGCGAACGTCAAGGCACTGAAGGGAAGCAGCGCGGGCTTTCGCGTACGTCAAGGCGACTGGCGGGCGGTCTATCGGGTGGACCGGACAAATCGAACGGTATTCGTGGAGGCCGTTGGCCCCAGGGGAAATGTGTACGATGATTAGGCCGCTTCGCGAAACCGCCGAAACGGTTACGTTTCGCCGGGCGGATTTCCAGTCGTTGCTGGAGGAACTGGAGGATGCACGCGACTTGGCTGCGTTTCGTCGCGCCGAGCGCAAGCGCCGCACGGGAGCGGCGGAATACGTTCCCGCCGATGTCGTGAAGAGCATGGCGGCGGGGGAGCATCCCGTGCGGGTGTGGCGTCGGCATCGAAAGATGAGCCTTCAGGCCCTGGCCCGCGCGTCAGGGGTCAAACCGGGCTACCTCAGCGAAATCGAGACGGGCAAAAAACCGGGCTCGGTGCGGGCGCTGCGCGCGGCCGCCAAGGCATTGAAGCTGAGCCTGGACGATCTGGCGGCTTGGTTGGACTGAGCGACGGGACCGCCCGCCTCACCGCGCCTTGGTCGCGCCCGAGGCTTGGGCGCGGCACAGGCCCTCGGCGCGGCCCTTGAAGGTCGCGGCCAAGTCGGGCTTGACCACGCCCTCCTTCACCATCGCGTCGATCTTGGCGCCGTGCTCGGCCATGCATTTGGCGAAGGGATCGTTGGCCTTGCCGGTGGCTCCTTGGGGCGCCTCGCCGGCCGCGACCGACGCCGCTCCCCTTATGTCGTCGCGGTGCAGATAGGCCAGCGCCCCGGCGGCGGCGAGCGCCACCACGACCGCCGCGATACGCGCGGGGGCGCCGTCGAGTACGCTGCTGCGGCTCGCGGACACGGCCATCCCCCGACGTTACCCGCTCCCGGGCCGCCGTGAAAGCGGCGATTCGGGCGGCGGCGCAAGCACTTGCGCCGGAGGCGGGGCCCCGGCAAAATTCCCGGGCGAAAACTCCCGCCGGGAGCGTTATATTGGCGGGGGAATAACGCCCTCGAGCAGCGCCGGGAGCCGCCAGCCAAGCCCATGTCCGCCGTGATCGATCCGTTCGGCCGCGCCATCACCTATCTCCGGGTATCCGTCACCGACCGGTGCGATTTGCGCTGCGTCTATTGCATGGCAGAGGACATGACCTTCCTGCCCAAGGCGCAGGTCCTGTCGCTGGAGGAGCTGGAGCGCGTCTGCGCCGCCTTCATCCGCCTGGGCGTCAGGAAGCTGCGGCTGACCGGCGGCGAGCCGCTGGTCCGGCGCAACATCATCGGCCTGGTCCGCGCGCTGGGCCGGCGCCTCGGCCGCGGCCTCGACGAGCTGACGCTTACCACCAACGGCACGCAGCTCGCCAAATACGCGGGCGAGCTCGCGGCGGCGGGGGTCAAGCGCGTCAACGTGTCGCTCGACACGCTGGACGCGGACAAGTTCGCCGCCATCACGCGCTGGGGCAAGCTCGACCAGGTGCTGGCGGGAATCCGCGCGGCCAGGGAAGCGGGCCTGCGGGTCAAGATCAACGCCGTGGCGCTGAAGGACGTCAACGCCGGCGAGCTCGACGGCATGGTGGAATGGTGCGGGCGCGAGGGCCACGACCTGACGATCATCGAGGTCATGCCGATGGGCGATATCGGCGCGCAGCGCGTGGACCAGTACATGCCGATCTCGATGGTGCGCGCGCAATTGAAGCGCCGCTGGACGCTGGAGGATGTGGACCACCGCACCGGGGGACCGGCGCGCTATGTGCGGGTGAAGGAGACCGGCGGGCTGCTCGGCTTCATCACCCCCCTCACCCACAATTTCTGCGAAAGCTGCAACCGCGTCAGGCTGACCTGCACCGGCACGCTCTATATGTGCCTGGGCCAGGAGGATGCGGCCGATTTGAGAACCCCCTTGCGGTCGAGCGAAAGCGACGGCCCGCTGGAGGAGGCGATCCGCGCCGCCATCGCCCGCAAGCCCAAGGGGCACGATTTCGTCATCGACCGCCGCCATACGCGAGCCGCCGTCTCGCGCCACATGAGCGTCACCGGCGGCTGAAGCGCCGGTATCGTTGACGCGGCGATGAAAATCTAAAGTTGTATAAAATAGAGAGATGCAACTTTAG
>JBQTIS010000082.1:0-3272 GCA_052387895.1 Rhodospirillales bacterium
TCTTGGCCTGCTCGGAGGATGCCCCGAGGCTCCGCGCGTGCGCGGCGAAGTCCACGGACGGCGCCTCGGCGCCGAGGAGGTTGTTGAACGAGGCGCCGCCGCAGGCCTGCTGGAGCCGGTCGATGCAGCCGAACCCGCGGTTGTCGAGCACGACGATCACGAGCTTCTGCCGCAGGGCCACCGAGGTCGCGATCTCGGAGTTCATCATGAGGTAGCTGCCGTCGCCGACCATGACGAACACCTCGCGCTGGGGCGCGGCCATCTTGGCGCCGAGGCCCCCGGCGATCTCGTAGCCCATGCAGGTATAGCCGTATTCCAGGTGATAGGAGATCGAATCCGCCGCGCGCCACAGCTTGTGCAGTTCTCCCGGCAGGCCGCCGGCGGCGCAGACCACCATCCCATCGCTGCCGGCCGCGCGGTTGACCGCGCCCAGCACCTCGGCGTCGCTCGGCAGCCGGTTGCTGCCCTTGCGCGGCGGGGCTGTGGCCTTGTCGACCGTCCGGGCCCATTGCGCGGCCAGGCGCCTGGCCTTGGCGGTCCAGGCCTCGGGCGCGCGCCAGCCCTCGAGCGCGGCGGAGAGGTGCTTCATGCCGCGCCGGGCGTCGGCCGCCAGCGACAAGGCGCCGTGCTTGGCGGCGTCGAACGGCGCCACGTTTAGGCCTATCAGCGTCAGCTTGGGATTGCCGAACAGGGTGCGCGAGCCGGTGGCGAAGTCCCCCAGCCGCGTGCCGACCGCCAGCACCAGGTCGGCTTCGGCCGCCAGCGCGTTGGCGGCGGAAGAGCCGGTGACGCCGATCGCCCCGACATTGGCCGCGTGGTCCCAGGCGAGCGACCCCTTCCCGGCCTGGGTTTCGGCGACCGGCAGCCCGTGCGCCGTCGCGAAGTCGCCGAGCGCCTTTTCCGCCAGGCTGTATTTCACGCCGCCGCCGGCGACGATCAGCGTCCGTTTGGCGCGCTTGAGCGCCGCCACGGCCTCGTCGAGATCCGCCGGGTCGGGGCCCGGCCGGCGCAGTCGGTGGACGCGGGGATCGAAGAATTCGGCCGGGTAGTCCCAGGCCTCGGCCTGGATGTCCTGCGGCAGCGCCAGGGTTGCCGGCCCGCATTCCGCCGGATCGGTCAGCACGCGCAGCGCCTGGGGCAGGCCCGTCAGCAGCTGCTCGGGCCGGGTGATGCGGTCGAAAAAGCGCGACACCGGCCGGAAGCAGTCGTTGGCCGAGGCGGTGGCGTCGGCGAAATCCTCGACCTGCTGCAATACCGGGTCGGGCCGGCGCGAGGCGAACACGTCGCCCGGCAGCAGCAGCACGGGCAGGCGATTCACGTGCGCCACCGCCGCGGCGGTCACCATGTTGGTGGCGCCCGGGCCGATCGAGGTGGTGCAGGCCATCATGCGCCGCCGCGCGTTGGTCTTGGCGAAGGCGATGGCGGCATGGGCCATGGCCTGCTCGTTGTGCGCGCGGAACGTGGGCAGCGCGCGCCGCTGGGCGTGCAGCGCCGGCCCCATCCCCGCCACGTTGCCGTGGCCGAAGATCGCGAACACCCCCGCGAACAGCGGCACGCTGCGCCCGTCGATTTCGGTCTGCTGCGCGGCCAGGTGGCGCACCAGCGCCTCGGCCATGGTAAGGCGTACTGTCTTCATCGAAGCGTTTCCCGTTGACCCGGCCCCGAGATTACGGATTTATGACGGGGGCAACAACAAACCCCGGCCCGCTGCCTCGCCCAGCGGCGCCGGCACGACGGAGCATAGGGCCATGATCGAATTCGCGCAGTTCGGCGCCGGGCGCATCGGCGCCATTCATGCCGACAACCTGGCGCGCAATCCGGCGGCGCGGCTGCGCTATGTGGTGGATGTCGACCCGAAGGCGGCCAAGAAGCTGGCCGAAAGGCACGGCGCCGCGGCAGCCGACCGCGACACGGCGCTCGGCGATCCCAAGGTGGGCGCCGTCGTGATCGCCTCATCCACCGATACCCATGCGGACCTTGCGATCGCCGCGGCCAGGGCGGGCAAGGCGATCTTTTGCGAGAAGCCGATCGACCTGTCGCTGAGACGAGTCGATGCGTGCCTGAAGGCCGTGAACGCCGCGGGGGTCAAGATGCTAGTGGGCTTCAACCGGCGCTTCGATCCCAGCTTCAAGTCGCTGCACGACCGCCTGCGCGCCGGCGAGGCGGGCAAGCTGGAGCAGGTGATCATCACCAGCCGCGACCCCGGCCTGCCGCCGCTTTCGTACCTCAAGGTCAGCGGCGGCCAGTTCCGCGACATGACCATCCACGATTTCGACATGGCGCGCTGGCTGCTGGGCGAAGAGCCGGTCGAGCTGTTCGCGACTGGAAGCTGCCTGGTCGACCCCGACGTGGGCGCGCTCGGCGACGTGGACAGCGCGATGGTGGTGATGCGCACCGCCTCGGGCAAGATGGCGCACATCAACAACAGCCGCCGCGCGAGCTACGGCTACGACCAGCGCATCGAGGTCCTCGGCTCGAAAGGCATGCTGAGGGCCGGCAACAGGACGCCGACGACGGTCGAGCGCGCGGGCGTGGACGGGGTGGTGGGCGACAAGCCGCTGCATTTCTTCCTCGAACGCTACGCCGAAGCCTATGTCGCCGAGATGGCGCATTTCATCGCCGCGATCGCCGACGGCACGCCGCCGAGCGTGGGCCCCAAGGACGGCCGCCAGGCGCTGGTGCTGGCCGAGGCGGCGCTCAAGTCGATGCGGACCGGGGCCCTGGTCAAGCTTCCGCAATAACCTGACTTTTAAGGATAATTTCTGGGCTGTGGCTGGCTTGCAGCTCCGCGTTCAAAGTGATGCTGCACTTGCGAATTCCATTGACTTTGCGGGGTTTTTAGGGTCTTTTCCTCGCCGCAATCGACGTTTTGGCCCGGCTTGGCCGTTTCGCCCCCAGTTCCCTAAACGGAGCGCCCACGGGCGGCGTTTCAAGACTTACCAAAATCAAGATTGTACGAAAGCCGCGCGATGGTCGCGCGGTTGCTATTGCGTTCGCGCGCACCCATATCGGGCGGCGGCGGGACGCAGCTACAAGGAGTGACTAACGAATGGCTATCGGTACTGTGAAGTGGTTCAACGCGCAGCGCGGTTATGGTTTTATCCAGCCGAGCGACGGCGGCAAGGACGTGTTCGTTCACGTCACGGCCGTCCAGGGCGCCGGCCTGGGCACGCTGGTCGAAGGCCAGAAGCTCAGCTTCGACGTGACCAACGAGCGCGGCAAGCCGTCCGCCACCAATCTGAAGGCGGCCTAAGGCAAAACCGAAACGCCGG
>JBQTIS010000083.1:0-3008 GCA_052387895.1 Rhodospirillales bacterium
CTGTGAATAACCGCCACGCCACCCCCGCCCCCGCCGCTCCGGCCAGGACCGGGAGCATCCCGGTCTTGAACCGCAGCATGGCGACCATGGCGCAAGCCGCCAGCGCCGCCGACGGCAGGTCCATAGAAGTTAACACCGGCACGTCCAGGCGCATTCCCCACCCCGACCAGGCGACATGGTCGCGGAACAGCACCTGGAGCGTGAACCAAACCGCCAGGTTGAGGATCACCCCAACCACCGCCGCGGTGATCGCCGACAGGGCGCCGGCGGCCCAGCGGTTGCCGCGCAGCCGTTCGACATAGGGCGCGCCCAGGAAAATCCACAGGAACGACGGCACGAACGTGACCCAGGTGGTCAGCGCCGCCCCCGCGACGCCGCCCCAAAACGGAGACAAGGGTTGTCCCTGGCGGAAAGCGGCCAGGTAGCCGACGAAGGTCAGCACCAGGATCAGCGGGCCGGGCGTGGTTTCGGCCATGCCCAGGCCGTCGAGCATCTCGCCCGGGCTGAGCCAGGCGTAGCGTTCGACCGCCTGCTGCGCCACGTAGGCCAGCACCGCATAGGCGCCGCCGAACGTGACCACCGCCATCTTGCTGAAGAACAGGCCTTCCTCGACCAGCACATGGCCGGCGCCCAACAGGGCGGCCGCCGCGGCGACCGGCGCGAACCACAGCGCGCCCCACACCAATGCCACGCGCAACGCATGGACAGCCGAGGGTTGGACATGGGTCAGCTTGTTTTCGTCGATCAGCGCATCGGCGACCGGTTTGCCCTTGGCCGCGCCGTGCCCCGGCGTTTCGGCGAACCAGTCCGGCTTGATCCGGGCGCCGGCCAGGCCGGCCACCCCGGCCAGCAGCACTACCAGCGGAAACGGCACATGGAACAGAAAGAGGGCGGCGAACGCGAGGCCCGCCAGCGCCACGCGCGCGGCGTTGCGCAGCGCGCGGCGGCCGATGCGCAGCAGCGCCTCGACCACCACCGCCAGCACCGCCGCCTTGATGCCGAAAAACAGCGCCTCGACCACCGGGAGCTGGTGATAGCCGGCGTAAAGCGCGCTCAAGGCCAACATCACCGCGAACCCGGGCAGCACGAACAGCGTGCCGGCGACGATGCCGCCCCATGTGCGGTGCAGCAGCCAGCCGACATAGGTGGCGAGCTGCTGCGCCTCGGGCCCGGGCAGCAGCATGCAATAGTTGAGCGCGTGCAGGAACCGCGCCTCGCCGATCCAGCGCTTCTCCTCCACCAGGATGCGATGCATGGTGGCGATCTGCCCGGCCGGACCGCCGAAACTCAGCAGCCCGATCTTCAGCCAGACCCTCAGCGCCTCGGCGAAAGGCGGCGGCGGGGCTGGACGTTCGGCGCTCAAGCCCTAGACTTTCCGACGGCCGGCCAGTCCGCCGGCGGCCAGCCGTGCTTCTCGCCTTGGGCCTCGCGGCACCAGGCGTAGAGCGCGTCGTACATCACCATCCCCTGCCGCAGCATCTCGTGGTCGTCCTGATACACGCGCGAGAGCCCGAGCGACAGGGCCAAGAGGCCCGCCGCCTGGGGCGCGAGCTCGGGATGGCCGGTATCGGCGCCGCGCACGATCACGGCCAACTGGTCCAGCGCCTTGTCCTTCATGCCGTACTTCTTGAGGAACGCGTCGAAGCTGCACAACTCTCCGTCGTGGCTGAGCTCCACGTCCGGCACGTCGTAGGGCACGGCGCCGGTGGACTTGGCCCGCGCCATGACCTCGGCGGACGGCGCGAAGATGAATTCCGGCGCCGGGTCGATGAACCGCGCGATCAGCCAGGGACAGGCGATCCGGTCGATCTTCGGCCGCTCGCGGGTGATCCATTTCATGGCGATGCGCTCCTATGTCTTTGGCTGCATCGCGCCGCCGATGGCGCGCCAGGCGGCGATGCCGCCCTCGAGGTAGCGCGCGTCGATGCCGCGCTTGCTGAGCGCGTCGGCGACGCCGTGGCTGACGTGATGGCCGTAGACGCAATAGACGACGACCGGGCGGTCCTTGGCGATCTCGCCGGCCCAGGCATCGGCCGCGGCGGGATCGCGCCATTGGGCGCCGGCGATCATGTCGGCGGCCTGGTCGAAACGGGCCTTGCGCCGCACGTCGAGCAGCGTCAGGGCGCCCTTATTCGCCGCGACCAGCACCGCCTCGGGCGCGACCGCGCGGGGATCGGCCTGCGGAATCTCCGGGCCGCCGGAAGCGGCCGCGAAATTGGCTGCGATCCGCGCCCAGTCGATGTTGTCCATGAACGCGTCGACATAGGCCCCGGCTTTGGCGCCGTAGTCCAGGTGATAGGCGTTCTCGTACATGTCGAGCGACAGGATCTGCGTCGCGTCGGCGAATACATGGGCGTGGTCCGCGGCCCATTGATTGACCAGCCGGCGGTCGCGCCGCAGATAGCTGAGCAGCACCCAGCCCGAGCCGCCGCCCAGCGCCTTGCCCATGCCGGTGAACTCGGCGCGCCAGCGCGGCACGCCGCCGAAGTCGCGCTCCAGCGCCTCGGCCAGGACGCCGCCCAGCGCGCCCCGGCCCAGACCGTCGAAATAGATCTCGTGCAGGCGCATCGAGTTCATGGCGATCAGTTCTTCGCGCTTGAGGCCGTTGACCAGATAGACCGCCGCCGCGGCCGGATCGAGCGCGTCGAGGTCGCGGCGGATGGCGTTGAGGCGCCGGACCGCGCCGCCGTAGTTGTTCTCGTAGTGGCTGGCGATCAGACGCTCGCTGAGGCCCTTGAGCTCGTCCGGCGAGGGGCGCAGCGGAGCGATTGCGTAGGCCATGGCTTCCTCCTTCAATCCCGCCAGAACGGCTTGGCCGCCTCGGCGCGCAACTCGTCCGGGTCGAAACCCAGATCGTGCATCACGTGTTCGCCCAGCGCGGCGATTTCGGCGAGTGTGCGGCGCCGGCGCCGGCGCACCAGCCAAAGGCCGGCAAGGTCGATGGCCGTATGCGCGCGGCGCAGCAGCGGATGCAAGCGCGCGCCGAACGCGGCGGCGTCCAAGGTGCG
>JBQTIS010000084.1:0-4293 GCA_052387895.1 Rhodospirillales bacterium
TGGTCGCCAGCGTGCCCATCGGCGCGTAGGTGCCCTTGACGTCGTGGCCGGTCTTCTTCTTGAAGGCGGCCGCCAGCTCGACGATCGCCTCTTGCGCCGCGCCGCCGGCTGCGACGCGGATTTCCGCCGCTCCCGCGGCGCCGGCGAAAGCGGTCATCGCGGCCGCGAAGCCCGCGAGCAATATTTTCAGCATGGCGTTCCCCCGTTTTCCCATCCCGCGACGATCATGGCGGAATATTAACACGGGCTCCCCCCGCGCTATTCCGCCCGCCGCGCTAGCGCGTGGGATCGGGCGAAACGCGCACCAGCATCTTGCCGAAGTTGCGGTCTTCCAGCACGCCGATCAGCGCCTCGGGCGCGCGCTCAAGCCCCTCGGCGATGTCCTCGCGGTACTTGATCCGGCCCTCCTTGATCCATCGGCCGATGCGCGCGCGGGCCTCGGGATTGCGGTGGTTGTAGTCCCAAACCAGGAAGCCGCGCATGGTCGCGCGGTTGACCAAGAGGCGGCGCAGCTGGCGCGGGCCGGCATCGGGCTTGTCCAGGGCGTTGTAGTTCGAGATGGTGCCTACCACGACGACGCGCGCGTTGAGATTGATGTGCTGCATGATCGCGTCGTGGATTTCGCCGCCGACGTTCTCGAAGTTGACGTCGACGCCGCTGGGACAGGCCTGCTTCAGCGCGGCCCCCAAATCCTTCGTCGCCTTGTAGTCGATCGCCGCGTCGAATCCGAGTTCGCGCACGAACGCGCATTTCTTCTCGCCGCCGGCGATGCCGACCACGCGGCAGCCCGCGATCTTGGCGATCTGGCCGGCCACCTGCCCGACCGCGCCGGACGCGGCCGAGATCACGACGGTATCGCCGGGCTTGGGCTGGCACACGTCGGTGAGCGCGAAATAGGCGGTCATCCCCGGCATGCCCAGCACGCCGAGGGCGGTCGAGATCGGCGCGTCGGCGGGATCGAGCTTGCGCAGGGCGTGGGCCGGCGCCGCGGCATGGCTGCGCCAGCCCAGCGGGCCTTCCACGAAATCGCCCGGCTTCAATCCGGTTGCGTTGGATTCAACCACCTCGCCGACGCAGCCGCCCACCATCACATCGCCCGGGTCCACGCCCTTGGCGTAGGACGTGGCCTGGGCGATGCGCCCGCGCATATAGGGGTCGATCGAGAGATAGATCACGCGCACCAGCGCCTCGCCGCCGCCGGCCCTGGGCATCGCCACGGTCTCGACGCGGAAGTCCGCGGGCTTCGGCATGCCCTGCGGCCGCTGTGCCAGGACGATCCGCTTCGCTTCGGCCATGAACCCCCTCTGCCCGGCCGCCCGCGCGCATTTGCATTGGCCGCGCGGCGACGGGATAATCGCCCATCTTCGCCGGAACCGGCCGGCCGAGACAAGATGGGGAGACGCGCCATGGCCGTGATGGAAGCCGACAAGCAGCAGCAGGACGGCAAGGTCGATTTCCGCCGCATCGACCATCTGACCATCCGCACGCGGCCCGAGCAGCTGGAGGAAGTGCGCGCGTTCTACGAAAAGACCCTGCACCTGAGGCCCGGCAAGCGGCCCGATTTCGCTTTTCCCGGCTATTGGCTCTATTGGGGCGACCACGCCATGGTGCACCTGGCCGGCAACGCGCGGCCGGACCTCAAGTTCAGCGAGTCGGGCGCGACCCTCGGCTTCGACCACGTCTCGTTCCGCACCACGGGCCTCAAGGCCATGCGCGAGCGGTTGACCAAGTTGAAGGTCAAATTCGAGGAAGTTCCGGTTCCCGGCTTCCCGCTGCACCAGATCTTCTTCCGCGATCCGGTGGGCATGAAGGTGGAGCTGACCTTCGACGCGGCGGAAACCGGGGACTGAAGCCGCGAAGGCCGCTTTTCCGCCGCAATCGGCTCCGCCGGGCCGCGCCGCGCCGGGCGTTTGTCCGGCGAATCCGGCCCAGGAGATGCCGCAATTCGCGCCTCGCCGCGGCCACATTTTCGCCGCCAACTCGGGCGGTCGTATCGGCGGGTGCGCGCCGCGCCAGGCGGCGTTCCCGCCATGGGCCAACGCAAGCAGCGAGGCATCCCATGACGATCCGATCGTTCACGCAAACGGCCATCATCGCCGGCGCCGCCGTGCTGCTGGTCGCGGCCGGGCCCGCCGCCCGCGCCGATGGTTTCGGCAAGGACGTGGTCGGAGCTTTCACTTTCGCCTATGAGGGCCTGCGCGACGGCATCCTCGACGCCTACGAAACCGCGCGCAAAGGAGCGGCCGAGGCGTTCACCGACGCCAGGCGCGAAGTGGCGCAGGCGTGGCGCGAGCACGGGCCCGCGGGCAAGCCGGCGGCGGAGGCCGCGCCGTGCAAGCCGTTCCATTTGCGCGCGTCGGCCGGCGGCCAGGAGACGGTCGAGACGGTCATGGCCTGCCGCCAGCCCGACGGCTCGTGGAAGACCGTGGATTGATCCATGCATTGATCCATGCCGGGGATCGACGCGGGCGCCGGGCGCAAAACCCGCGGGCAGGGTTGGTCGGAGCGACTGGATTTGAACCAGCGACCCCCAGTCCCCCAGACTGGTGCGCTACCAGGCTGCGCCACGCTCCGACACGCCGTTTGCCGACACGCCGTTTGAACGCGAGCGGGGCCCGCAAGCGATGGGGGTACCGGGCCCGGCAAGCGCGGGCAATCTAGTCGCCCGGCGCCGGGCCGTAAAGAGGCGCAAACCCGCAAGGTCCGCGCTCGGGCGCCGCCGGGCCCTCAGATCGCGGTCATGTGGCTGTGGTCGAACAGCAGGGGGTGCAGCGTGCGCTCCCGCACGATCGCGTGCGAACCGCGCTCGATGAGGTAGATGCCCTGCCAGCCGCCGCTGACCGCGTAATGCTCGCCGTCGGGGTGCAGCGCGACGCCGCGCGGATAGCGCAGGCCGAAGTGGTCGAGCCGCACGACTTTTTTCACCCGCCCGTCGGCCGCGCCGAACGCGATCAGCGTGTGCGAGGTGCCGAAGGTGACCAGCATCTCGTCGTGCGCCGGGTCGTAGGCCACGCTCTGGCCCTGGCGCGCGAGCAGGGGGTCCCCGGGCATCGCCGGCAGCGGGCCGCCGCCCGGGCGGCCGGCGGCGAACATCAGGACCGGCGCGGGCAGGTACACGCGGCCCGGCTCGGCCAGCAAATCGGGCTCGGCCAGTAAATCGGGCTCGGCCATCGCCTCCTGCCCCGCGGCCAGCGCGCGCTCGTCGGCCGCGCCGCCCATGCGGAACATGATCGCGGCCACGCGGTCCAGCCGCTCGGCGGCGAGGTGGCGCAGCTCGGCGTCTGCCATCGGCGCGATCCATTTATGGACCAGCCGGCCCGAAGCCAGCTCCAGCACCGTCAGCGACGGCTCGACGATCCTGGGCTTTTCGCCCGCCGGCGGCAGGTCGACGCTGCCGTAATGGGCGATCGCCGCGTGGCGGCCGTCGGCGGTCAACCGCAGGTCGTGCGGGGCGATGCCGAAGCAGTCGTGGCTCGCCAGCACCGCGAACGAGCGCGCGTCGCGCACCACCAGCCGCCCGTGGCGCTCGTCCGGGCGTTGGAACGGCCGATCGAAGGCCCGGCGCTCGGTCGCCAGCAGGTATTTTCCGTCCGGCGTGAACGCGGCGTGGCCGCCGGTGACGAAGCCGTCGGCGTGCGGCTCGACGATCCGCTCCAGCCGCATCGCCGCGATGTCGAACGCCACGGAATGCCCGGCGTTCATGCCGCTGAACCAGGCGCGCTCGCCCTTGGGATCGGCGGCGATGTGGTGGCCGGTCACCGGCAGCAGCGCGCGGGCGACCGCCCCGTCGCTTTCCGAAACGCGCGTCGCCAGCGTCGTGCCGCCGTCGTAGCCCCGGGGAAAATCGACGCGCAGCTCGGGCGCCTCATCCGCCGGCCGGCCGCGATACGAGGCGATCTCGGTGCGGTAGCCCGGCACCAGATAGGTCGCGCGGCGCGCGGAAGAAGCGGCGGCGCGCGCCTGCGGCAGAACGGCGGCCAGGGCGAACGCCCCGCCCGCTTTCAGGACCTCGCGGCGCTTGGCTTCGATCATGGGTTGGCCAGTATCTCGCGCTGGCGCTGCTCGTACTGCTCGCGCGAAATCAGGCCCTGGTCGTGGAGGTTCTTCAGCGTCTGCAGGCGCTGCTGGTTGGCCGGGCTCACGGCCGCGGGAGCGGCGGCAGGAGGCGATGGAGCCGCCTGGGGCGCCGGGCGCGGCGCGGGCGCGGGCGCGGGTGCAGGCGTCGGCGGCCGTGGCGGAGCCGCCGCGGGCGTTGGAACGGGCGGCGGGGCGGCGGCGGCCGGAGGAGGCGCC
>JBQTIS010000085.1:0-12896 GCA_052387895.1 Rhodospirillales bacterium
CAGCATGTTGGCGATGTGGCTGCGGCTCTTGCCCACGGCCTGGGCCAGGCCGTCCTGGGTGTGGCCGAATTCGTCCATCAGCCGACGATAGCCCTCGGCCTCCTCGATCGCCGTGAGGTCCTGGCGCTGGATGTTCTCGACCAGCGCCAGTTCCAGCGCGTCGCGGTCGCCCAGGTCGCGCACCACGACCGGAACCTCGTGCAGCTGCGCCTGCTGCGCCGCGCGCCAGCGGCGTTCGCCGGCGACAATCTCGAACATCTGCGGCGAATCGGCGTCGCGGCGCACCAGGATCGGCTGCAAGATGCCTTTCGCGCGTACAGAATCGACCAGCGACTTGAACGGCTCGTCGTCGAATCGCATGCGCGGCTGGATCCGGCTTGGCCGCAAGAGTTCGGTCGGCACCATGCGCGAAGTGATCTCGCGTTCGGGCGGCGACGGCTCGCCCGCCTCCTCGCCCAATAGCGCCATGAGGCCGCGGCCTAGATGCGCGCGCTTCTTGGGGTCGTCGCCGGGAGCGCGTGGAGGCGGTGCGGGATCTGCCATCGGATTCTCCCGTTCCTGTTACGCGCGCAATCCGCGCTCGCGCTTCAGCACTTCGCTGGCCAGGTGGATATAGGCCTGGGCGCCGGCCGAAGCGAGGTCGTAAAGCAACACCGGCTTGCCGTGCGACGGCGCTTCCGACACCCGCACGTTGCGCGGGATCATGGTGTTGTAGACCTTGTCGCCGAAATATCCCCGCGCATCGTCGGCCACCAGGCTGCATAGCCTATTGCGTTTATCGAACATCGTAAGAACAACTCCCTGTATTTCAAGCGTTGGGTTGAGATTACGGCGCACTTTTTCTACTGTTCGTAGTAAATGGCTGACGCCCTCGAGCGCATAGAACTCGCATTGCAGCGGCACCAGCAACGCGTCGGCGGCGACCATGGCGTTGAGGCTAAGCAGGCCCAGGGATGGCGGGCAATCGACGAGGATGTACTCGAACTCGGCCGGTGGCGGCGTCAGCGCCTGGCGCAACAAGAATTCGCGTCGCGGTTGGTCCACCAGCTCGATCTCGGCGCCGGACAAGTCGACATTCGATGTGACGATCGACAGACCCGGGACCATCGTCGGCTTGATGGCGCTCTCAAGAGTCGTTGCCCCGATCATGACCTGATAGCTGCCGGCACCGCGCGACTTGGCGCCGATGCCCAGTCCGGTGCTGGCGTTTCCCTGTGGATCGAGATCGATCACCAGGACCTTTTTTTCGCATGCTGCCATGGCGGTGGCCAGATTAACAGCCGTTGTAGTCTTGCCCACGCCGCCTTTTTGATTTGCAATAGCAATAATGCGTTGCTTCAATGGGTTAAGCGGGCTTGCTTCCGACACTTTGAATGCCCTCCAGGCGCAGAATTATTCCAGTTGGATCGCTTTTACTCGGAACGCGTTGAATTTTCATAGTCCATGCTTTGCGTGCCGCCGTCAATTCGGCTTCTACGCCGCGTCCTTTTAGAAAAAAACAAATCCCGGACGGTTTTAGTAACGGCTTTGCCAACTCAAGCAATTTCGGCAGCGCCGCACAACCCCTTGCGGTGACAATATCGGCATCCCTCGGGGATAACTTCTCTGCCCGATCGATATGAATTTCCACCTTGGTTTCGGTGATTCGGGCCGCCTCGCGTAAAAACGCGGCTTTCTTTAGGTCGGATTCAATCAGGTGAACGTCAGGAAGTCTCAAAATTGCCAGGACCAGGCCAGGAAATCCGGCTCCGCTGCCGATATCGTAAAGCCGCCCTGGCGACTCAGCGATCAATGGTAGGAGCTGCGCGGAGTCGAGGATGTGACGGCGCCAGGGATCATCGAGGCTTGCGGTGGATACCAGGTTGATCCGCGCCTGCCAGCGCCGTAGCAGCTCTAGGAACGCGGCTAGACGTTCGAGTGTTTCACGTGAAACACCGGTTGCGGTCTGGAACTCTTCCTGGGTAAGCCACTCTTCCTGGGTAAGCCTAGGTGTCATCGGCCCGACGCCTGTTGGCCTTGGCGGCGGTTTTAGGCCGAGGCGCGGGGTTCCCCGCGCTGAACGTGCCGCAGAAGCGCCACCAGAGCCGCCGGCGTGATCCCTGGAATCCGCGATGCCGCGCCCAGCGTGGCAGGCCGGGCCAGGGCCAGCTTGCTGCGGATTTCCGCCGATAACCCGCCAATGCGCCCGAAGTCCAGGCCTGTGGGCAGGCAAAGGTTCTCCTCACGCCGAAAGGCTTGGATATCGGCGCTCTGGCGCTCAAGATACCCGTCATAAAGCCCGTCTATCTCTAATTGTTCAGCAATATCAATTCTTAAAGATCCAAGCTCTGGCCAGATCTGAGCCAGGCTACGAAGCGTGACGCCCGGATAAGCCAAAAGCTCCAGCGCCGAGCGTCGCACGCCATCCCTGGGCGTCGGCAAGCCATGGGCCCGCAACGCGGCAGGACTTGCCCTCAGTCCGCCAAGGCGCAACCTGAGCGTTTGCAACTCTTTCATTTTCCTTGAAAATTTACGCCTGCGTTCAGACCCGACGCAACCCGCTTCGATGCCTAAACCGGTGAGCCGCTGGTCGGCATTGTCGGCGCGCAGCACTAAGCGATACTCCGCCCGCGATGTGAACATGCGGTATGGCTCGTTGGTACCCAACGTTACCAGATCGTCGATCATTACGCCGATATAGCCGTCGGCACGGTCGATTATGGCCGGCTTACCGCCACTGCAGCTGATCGCCGCGTTGATGCCGGCCAAGATTCCCTGGCCGGCTGCTTCTTCGTAGCCCGTAGTCCCGTTGATCTGCCCGGCAAAATACAGCCCTTTGATTCTCTTGGTTTCCAGGCTTACGAGAAGCTCGCGCGGATCGACGTAATCGTACTCGATGGCATAGCCGGGCCGGATCATGCCGACGCGCCCAAGGCCGGGGATCGTCCTCAGCAACGCCAGCTGCACGTCGCGGGGAAGGGAGGTGGAAATCCCGTTGGGATAGACCGTGTCGTCGTCAAGCCCTTCTGGTTCCAAGAAAATCTGGTGACGGCCACGGTCCGCAAATCGCACCACCTTGTCCTCGATCGAGGGACAATATCGTGGCCCGATCGATCCGATCTGCCCGGAATACATCGGCGACCGGTGCAAGTTCGCACGGATAAGTTCGTGGCTATCCGGCGTTGTCTCGGTAATCCAACAATACACCTGCGGCGTTGCTATCTCCTTGGTAAGAAAGGAAAAAGGCAGCGGCGGGGTATCGCCCTTCTGTCTCTCCAAGCTATTGAAATCAATGGTTTTTCCATCCAGACGGGGAGGGGTGCCGGTCTTGAGCCGCCCCAGTGCGAAACCCGTCCGGGCCAGTGTTTCGGCCAACCCTACCGCGGGTGCCTCGCCGACCCGCCCAGCAGGTATTTTTTCCTCGCCGCAATGGATCAAACCCCGCAGGAATGTGCCCGTTGTTAGCACTACCGCCCCGGCGTCCACATGCTCGCCACTGGCCAGGATCACTCCGCATACCCGGCCGCCCGGCCCCAGGACGAGGTCTTCGACAGCGCCAGCCCTGATGGTCAGGCCCGGCTGTTCGGCCAGCAGCTGCTGCATGGCGAGCCTGTAAAGCTTGCGGTCGGCCTGGGCCCGGGGGCCGCGAACGGCCGGCCCTTTGCTGCGATTGAGGATGCGGAATTGGATACCCGCGCGGTCGATGGCTCGCCCCATGAGTCCATCCAGGGCGTCAACCTCGCGCACCAGATGCCCCTTGCCAAGGCCGCCAATGGCCGGGTTGCAGGACATCTCGCCGATGGTCTCGAGCTTGTGGGTAACCAACGCAGCGCGCGCGCCCATGCGCGCGGCCGCAGCCGCAGCCTCGCAGCCTGCATGCCCGCCACCCACGACAATCACGTCGAAACCGGCCATTCACGGCAATCTATGCACGGCCAGGAACGCTGTCAAAGCTACCAGGTTTGTTTCACGTGAAACAACGAGCCACTAGTCCTGGTGGATTTGGGTTACTTCCCGATGCAGAAATCCCGAAAGATCGCGTCCAGAAGTTCCTCGACCTCCACCCGGCCCGTGATTCTGCCCAGGGCGCGACCGGCCAAGCGCAGGTCCTCCGCGGCCAACTCGGGCATGGCCGCCGTCTGCACCCGCGCCAACGCCTCCGCACAAGCCTGCAGGGCGGCGCGGTGCCGCGCCCGCGTCAAGGCAGGCGCGCCGGCCGTGTCGGCCAGCGCGCGCACCCGCGCCGCGATCGCCTCGCGCGCTTCGTCGCATCCTGCGCCGGTCGCCAAGGACAGCGGCAAAGCCTCCTTGCCATCGACCAACGCCGGCCGCGCGATCGCTCTCAGATCGATCTTGTTCAGCAGCACCACCGCGCCTGCATCGATCTCCACCTTGGCCGCTGCATCCACCGCGGGCCAAGCAGTCGCGTCAAGCACGACGATCTTCAAGTCGGCGGCCTCGGCGCGTTTGCGGGCGCGCCGCACTCCCTCGGCCTCGATCGCGTCGGTCGCACGGCGCAGCCCGGCCGTGTCGGCGATACGCACCGGATACCCGTCCAGGTCCATGTCGATGTCGATGACGTCGCGCGTAGTGCCGGCGATCGGCGAAACGATCGCCGCGTCGCGCTGCGACAACAGGTTCAGCAACGTCGACTTGCCGGCGTTTGGCGGCCCCAGGATCGCCACCGACACGCCCTCGCGCAATCGCTCGCCGCGCTGGCCGTCGGCCAAGTGCCTCCGTACGTCGCGCTCCAGCTCGCCCGCCGCCGCGCGCGCCGCCACGGCCACGCCTGCCGGCAGATCCTCGTCGGGAAAATCGATCGCCGCTTCGAAATGCGCCAGCGCGCGCACCAGCCGCGCCCGCCAATCCTCGTACAGCCGCCCCAGCGCGCCATCCATCTGTCGCAACGCCTGGCGGCGCTGCGCGGCGGTTTCCGCCGCCACCACGTCGGCCACTCCCTCGGCCGCGGTAAGGTCCATCTTGCCGTTCAGGAACGCGCGGCGCGTGAACTCCCCGGGCTCGGCCGGGCGCGTAAACGCCAATCCCGACAGGGCTTGCGCGATTCCCTCGATCACCGCCGACCCGGCGTGGACGTGCAGCTCGACCATGTCCTCGCCGGTATAGCTGCGCGGCGCGGGAAACCACAGCGCCAGACCGCGGTCGAGGATTTCGCCGTTCCCGGGATCGCGGAACTCGCGCAGGCCCGCGCGGCGCGCCGGCGGCAGATCGCGCCCGGTCAGCGCGTGCAGCGCCGCCCCGGCGCCCGGACCCGACACGCGCAAGACCGCCACCCCGGCGCGGCCGCGTCCGCTGGCAAGGGCGAAGATCGTGTCGTTCATGGCAACCGCCCATCAGCCGCCAGACCCGAGCTATGGGCCGCCGGGGCGAAGCTCAGCCCGCCTTGGTCTTCCGGTCCGGCATCAGCATCAGCCGCGTCACGCGCCCGCAGCGGATCAGATGCGTTTCCAATATCTCGTCCAAATCCGCTTCGTTGGCATAGCCGTACCACACGCCCTCGGGATAGATCACCATGGTCGGGCCCAGCTCGCAGCGGTCGAGGCACCCCGACGCGTTGATCCGTACGTCCTTAAGCCCGGCCTGCTTCGCGCGCGCCTTCAGGTACTCGCGCAGCTTCTCCGAACCCTTCGCCTTGCAGCAACCGCGCGTATGCCCCGGCGCGCGCTCGTTGATGCAGCAGAACACATGCCGGCGGTAGTATAGCGGCGGATCGCCGGATGGGCCGTTGGACGGACGGTCGGTCAAGGAATCGTTCCTTTCGCTGGAAACGCCGGCGACGAACGGCCGATCGACCCTACACAAAACAGGGTTGAGAAGCCGCCCGGCGGCCCACACTATACGCGCGCATCGGCCGCCCGCAACGCGGTCCGCCGGAATGCCGCCGCCGCGCGCGGCGCAAAGCGGAGCAGGGATGTCGCAAAATCTGCTGAGCCAGGAAACCAGCCCCTATCTGCTGCCCCACGCGCGCAACCCCGCCCACGGGCGCGGCTGGACCGCCGCCGCGCTGGCCGAGGCCGAGGCCGCCGACAAGCCGATCATGCTGTCGATCGGCTATGCCGCCTGCCATTGGTGCCACGTCATGGCCCATGAAAGCTTCGAGGACAAGGCGACGGCCGCCGTCATGAACGACCTGTTCGTCAACATCAAGGTCGACCGCGAGGAGCGCCCGGACCTGGATGCGATCTACCAGACCGCGCTGGCGCTGTTGGGCGAGCAGGGCGGCTGGCCGCTGACGATGTTCCTGACGCCCAAGGGAGAGCCGTTCTGGGGCGGCACGTATTTTCCCAGCGCGCCGCGTTTCGGCCGGCCCGCGTTCAAGGACGTGCTGCGCGGCATCGCCAACGCCTATCGCCAGGACCCCGGCAAGATCGCGCGGAACGTCGCGGCGATACGCGAGGCGCTCGACAAGCTGTCGCGGCACGCGCCGGGCGCGGGCATCGCCCCCGCCCTTTTGGACCAGATGGCGCAGCGCCTGCGCGGCGAGGTCGACCCCGAGCATGGCGGCATCGGCGGCGCGCCCAAGTTTCCGCAAGTCTCTATCCTCGAGCTGTTGTGGCGGGCCTGGCTGCGCACCGGCGACAGCGCCTATCGCCACGCCGTGACGCTGACGCTGACGGCGATGTGCCGGGGCGGCATCTACGACCATCTCGGCGGCGGCTTTGCGCGCTATTCCACCGACGAGCGCTGGCTGGTGCCGCACTTCGAGAAGATGCTGTACGACAACGCCCAGCTGATCGACCTGCTGACGACGGTGTGGCAAGAAACGCGCGACCCGCTTTACGCCACCCGCGTTCTGGAGACGGTCGGCTGGGTCTTGCGCGAGATGGTGGCGCCGGGGCACGGCTTCGCCGCCACCATCGACGCCGACAGCGAAGGCCACGAAGGCAGGTTCTATGTCTGGAAGGAAGCCGAGGTCGACGCGCTTCTGGGCGTGGATGCGGCCGCTTTCAAGACGTTCTACGACGTCACCGCGCTCGGCAACTGGGAAGGCGCCAACATCCTCAACCGCCGCGCCCACGCGGCCGAGCCCGACGTGGCCGCCGCCGCGGTGCTGGCGCGCTGCCGCAAGATCCTGTTCGAGGCGCGCGCAAAGCGCGTGCCGCCGGCTCTCGACGACAAGGTGCTGGCGGATTGGAACGGGCTGATGATCGCCGCCCTGGCGCGCGCCGCCACGGTGTTCCAGCGCGAGGATTGGCTGGGCGCGGCCAAGCGCGCCTTCGCCTTCGTCGCCGGCACGATGACCAAAGGCGGGCGCCTGCGCCATGCGTTCCGCGACGGCAAGCTGGCGCATCCCGCCACGCTCGACGATTACGCCAACATGGCGCGCGCCGCTTTGGCGCTGCACCAGGCCACGGGCGAGAAGGAATTCCTGGCCCAGGCGCGCGCCTGGGTGGCGGCGATGGACAAGCACTACTGGGACGCCGCCGGCGCCGGGTATTTCTTCACCGCCGACGACACCTCGGACGTGATCGTGCGCACCAAGAACGCCAGCGACAACGCCGTGCCCTCGGGCAACGGCACGATGGTCGGCGTGTTGGCGCGGCTCTGGTGCCTGACGGGCGAGGACGCCTATCGCGAGCGCGCCGAGGCCGTGGTCCTTTTGTTCTCGGGCCAGGTCATGCGCAATTTCTTTCCGCTGGCGACGCTGCTCAACAACTCGGGGCTGTTGCGCGAGCCGCTGCAGGTGGCGGTGGTGGGGCCGCACGGCGATCCGGCGACGCAGGCGCTGTGGCACGCGTTGCACGGCGTCTCGCTGCCCGACGCGGCGGTATGCCAGGTCGCGCCCGACGCGGCCCTGCCGCCGGGCCACCCTGCGCACGGCAAGGGCATGGTCGAGGGCAAGCCCGCGGCCTATGTCTGCCGCGGCCCGGTCTGTTCGCTGCCGCTGACCGAGCCCGAGGCGCTGAAGACGGCGCTCAAGGCCCGATGACGGCGCGGCGTTGCGTCGCCTCGCCGCTGGGGCCTTTGCTGCTGGCCGCGCGTGACGGCGCGCTCGCATCGCTTCATTTCGGCGCGCCCGAAGGCCGGGCGGACGACGCCGATCCGGTGTTGCTCGAGGCCGAACGCCAGCTCCAGGCGTATTTCGACCGCCGCCTAGGCCGTTTCGACCTTCCGCTGATGCTCGAAGGCTCCGGCTTCCAGCGCGCGGTGTGGGAGGCGATGCGGCGCATTCCCTATGGCTTCACCCGGAACTACGGCGAATTGGCGCGCGAGACCGGGGCGCCGGCCCGCGCGGTCGGCGCGGCCTGCGGCGGCAACCCGATCGCGATCGTCGTGCCCTGCCATCGCGTGATCGGCGCCGACGGCCGCCTGACCGGATTTTCGGGCGGGCGGGGGGTCGAAACCAAGGCCTGGCTGTTGCGGCACGAACAGGCCGTTCCGCTATCCGATCAACTGTCGCTGTTCGCGTCCTCGGCCCCGTGAATGGCCGCCGTGACAGGCGGCGGAACGCGCGCTAAGGTTCCGCCCCAATCCGCAACCGAAGCCCGCGACCGACGGGGGAATGCGCCATGCCCGACATCAAGATCGCCGCGCGCGACGGCGGCAGCTTCGCCGGCTATCTGGCCAAGCCCGCCTCGGGGCGCGGTCCCGGCCTCGTCGTGATTCAGGAGATCTTCGGCGTCAACCAGGTGATGCGCGAGATCGCCGACGGCATGGCCAAGCAGGGCTATGTGGCGCTGTGCCCCGACTTGTTCTGGCGCCAGCAGCCGGGCATCCAGATCACCGACAAGACCGACGCGGAATGGCAGAGCGCGTTCCAGCTGTTCAACGGCTTCGACCTAGAGAAGGGCATCGAGGACCTCAAGGCCACGCTCGACCATTTGCGCAAGGTCGACGGCTGCACCGGCAAGGCCGGCACGATGGGCTTCTGCCTCGGCGGCAAGCTCGCCTACCTCATGGCCACGCGCTCATCGGCCGATTGCAACGTCGCCTATTACGGGGTCGGCATCGAGGGGTTGCTGGGCGAGGCGGCGAAGATCGCCAAGCCCCTGCTGATGCACGTGGCCGAGCTCGACCAGTTCGTGCCGCCCGCGGCGCAGAAGAAAATCAAGGACGGCCTCAAGGGCAACCGGCACGTCACGATCCATTCCTATCCCGGCGTCGACCACGCCTTCGCGCGGGTCGGCGGCCAGCACTGGAACGCCGCGGCGGCGGCGCAAGCCAATCAGCGCACGGCCGAATTCCTGAGGAAGAACCTGGCCTAGCGCTTCAAGCGACGATCGACATCGGAAAAAACGGGGAGCTGCAGACCATGGCCAAGGCAATTCGCATCCACGAAACCGGCGGGCCCGAGGTGATGCGCTGGGAAGACGTCGAACTGGCGCCGCCGGGGCCGGGACAGATCCTGGTGCGTAACACCGCGGTGGGCCTCAATTACATCGACACCTACCACCGCTCCGGGCTCTATCCCATGCCGCTGCCGTTCACCCTCGGCATGGAAGGGGCGGGGGTGGTGGAAGCGGTTGGCCCGAAGGTGAAGGAGTTCAAAACCGGCGACCGCGTAGCCTACGCCCAGCCGATCGGCTCGTACACCGAGCGCTGCCTCAGGCCCGCCGACCGCGTGGTGAAGGTTCCCACTGGCGTCGACGACCGAACCGCCGCGGCGATGATGCTGAAGGGCATGACGGCCTGGTATTTGTGCAAACGCACCTATCGCGTGAAAAAGGGCGATGCGGTGCTGGTGCACGCGGCCGCGGGCGGCGTCGGGCAAATCCTGGCGCAGTGGGCGAAGCACCTGGGCGCGCGCGTCATCGGCACGGTCGGCAGCGAGGCCAAGGCCGCGCTGGCCAAGAAAGCGGGCTGCAAGGACGTCATCGTCCTGGGCCAGGGCAAGTTCTCGGACAAGGTGAAGGAGCTGACCAAGGGCGCGGGCGTGCCGGTGGTCTACGACGGAATCGGCAAGGATACGTTCATGGACTCGCTCGATTGCCTCGGGCCGTTCGGCCTGATGGTCAGCTACGGCAACGCCTCGGGCCCGGTGCCGCCGGTCAACCTCGGCATCCTCGGGCCCAAGGGCTCGCTCTACGTCACGCGCCCGACGCTGATGACCTATACCGCCAAGCGCGCGGACCTGGTGCAGGCGGCCAAGGACCTGTTCGCCGTGGTCAAGGCCAAGAAGGTCAGGATCGCGATCAACCAGACCTATCCCTTGGCCGAGGCCGCGCAGGCGCATCGCGACCTGGAAGCCCGCAAGACCACGGGCTCGACGGTGCTGCTGCCGTAGTCTCGCCGGGCGTCCACGCAATAACGCCATGGCCGCGACGAGCGCGGCCATGCATGGCGGCCGCGTCGCGTAGCGCGGCCTGCTACTGGTTCATCGCCTGGAAGAAATCGTTGTTGGTCTTGCTGTGCTTCAGCTTGTCCAACAGGAACTCCATCGCGTCGACCGTGCCCATCGGCATCAGGATGCGGCGCAGCACCCACATCTTCGACAGCACGCCCTTTTCTACCAGCAGCTCTTCCTTGCGCGTGCCCGACTTGGTGATGTCGATCGCGGGGAAGGTGCGCTTGTCGGAGAGCTTGCGGTCGAGGATGATTTCCGAGTTGCCGGTGCCCTTGAACTCCTCGAAGATCACCTCGTCCATGCGGCTGCCCGTGTCGATCAGCGCGGTGGCGATGATGGTGAGACTCCCGCCTTCCTCGATGTTGCGCGCGGCGCCGAAAAACCGCTTCGGCCGCTGCAGCGCGTTGGCGTCGTCGCCTCCGGTCAGCACCTTGCCCGAGCTCGGCACCACGGTGTTGTAGGCGCGCGCCAGGCGCGTGATCGAATCGAGCAGGATTACCACGTCGCGCCGGTGCTCGACCAGGCGCTTGGCCTTCTCGATCACCATCTCGGCCACCTGCACGTGGCGCGAGGCCGGCTCGTCGAAGGTCGAACTGATCACCTCGCCCTTGACCGAGCGCGCCATGTCGGTCACTTCCTCCGGCCGCTCGTCGATCAACAGCACGATCAGGAACACCTCGGGATGGTTGATGGCGATGGCGTGCGCCATGTTCTGCAGCAGCACGGTCTTGCCGGTGCGCGGCGGCGCCACGATCAGCCCGCGCTGGCCCTTGCCCTGGGGCGCGATCAGGTCGATCACGCGCGTCGACAGGTCGTGGCGGATGTCGGACGTGCCCTTGGTCGTGGGCTTGCCGGGCAGGCTCAGGGTCTCGCCGTCGCCGTTGGCCTTGGCTTTTCCCTTGGCCGGGCGTTCCTGCATTTCCGGCATCTCGGCGTGCGCGGGTTTCGCCTTGCCGCGGTATTGCGGCGGGCCGGCCGTGCCCGGTTCCAGCTCCAGCCGCAGCATCTCCTCGGGATAAAGCGGCGTCAGGTTGTCGAAGTTGATGCGGGGCCGCACGTTGTCCGGCGGCTCGAAATTTATGGTGTTGACCTTCAGCAGCGCGAAATAGCGCTCGCCGTCCTTGGGCGAGCGGATCTGCCCCTCCACCGTGTCGCCGGTCCTGAGGCTGAAGCGCCGCACCTGGCTGGGCGAGACGTAGATGTCGTCGGGCCCGGGCAGGTAGTTCGCCTCGGGCGAGCGCAGGAAGCCGAACCCGTCGGACAGGATTTCCAGCACGCCGTCGCCGTAGATCGCCTGGTCGTTGTCCGCCAATTGCTTCAGGATCGCGAACATCATGTCCTGCTTGCGCAGGGTGCTGGCGTTCTCGATCAGCAGCTCCTCGGCATAGGCCAGAAGCTCCGCGGGGGTCTTGGATTTGAGTTCCTTGAGGTTCATGGGCGCCGGAACGCTGTTGCTGACGGGGATGGAATCGCCGCCGCGCTGGCTTTGGAACATGCGCCCGGCCCTCTGGGGGGACGGGAAAGCGCGCGGCCATGGCTTGAAGAAGATGACCGGCGGGACCGCCGGACCCGCCCAAAATCGCCTAAACCGCTTCCCGCGTCAAGCCGAATTGGAAATGCCTCAGAATGGCTTGATTACCGCCAAAAGAACCACGCCGATCAGCAGGACCGTGGGGACCTCGTTGGCGATGCGGTAGAAGCGCGCGGGCCGGGTGTTGCGGTCCAGTTCGAAGTCCTTGCGCCAGCGGGCGAACATGCCGTGCAGCGCAGCCATACCCAGAATGAGCGCCAGCTTCGCCCAAATCCACCCCCGGCTCCAGTCCTGCACGACCAACAGCAGCCCGCCGAAGGCGAAGGCGGCGATCATCGCGGGGTTGACGATGGCGCGCAGCAGGCGGCGCTCCATCGCTTTCAGCGTCTCGGATAGCTCCGAGCCCGGCTTGGCGTCGGCGTGATAGACGAACAGGCGCGGCAGGTACAGCATCCCCGCCATCCACGCGATCACGGCGACGATGTGCAATGCCTTGATCCAGGAATACCACTCGGAAATCCAGGCGCTCATGCCGTTTGTCCCTGCATGGCGCAGCGGCCGAACCCGGCGGGGCAAATGCGCGTGCCGCCGAGCGACGCCGTGCCGGCGGGCCGGCGCAGCGCCTCGCGCACCAAATTTGCCAGGCCCTCGATGAAGGCGGAATCGGTGCCGACCGCCGGCACGCGCAGATAGGCCGGCGCGCCTTCGGCCTCGGCGATGCGGCGATAGTCCATGTCCAGCTCGACCAGCGTTTCGGAATGCTCGCTGACGAAGGCGACCGGGAACAGCACGATAGCGCGCCGGTCGCGCGCGGCGCGGTGAATTTCGGTTTCGGTGTAAGGCTTCAGCCACTCCAGCGGCCCGACGCGGCTTTGATAGCATACGACGTGCTCCACCCCGGCCCAGGCCGCGTCGCGGCGCTCGAGCGCGGCCAGAATCGCGGTCGCGCTGCGCTCGACCTGGCTTTGGTACGGATCGCCGCGATCCACGGTCTTTTGCGGCAGCCCGTGCGCCGACAGCAGCAGGCGCGGCGCGCCGGCCCGCTTGGCTAGGCGCAGCGCGGCATCGAAGGCCCGATCCATT
>JBQTIS010000086.1:0-12051 GCA_052387895.1 Rhodospirillales bacterium
AAGAAACGCATCTTTTACCGCCAGACCAAGCCCAGGGCGGCGGTGATCGGCATCGACGACGACCATTGCCGGCGCATCCATGCCGAGCTCAAGAGCGCGGGCGACCAGCGCATCTTCCCGATCTCGAGCGAGATCGCCGTCCGGGGCGGCGTGTACTCGACCGACGGCGTGCTGATCGACGACACCGACGGCGCGGCCGTCGCCGCGCTCGACCTGCGCGAGGTCGCCACCCTGCCCGGCCGGCACAACTGGCAGAACGCGGCCGCGGCCTATGCCGCCGCGCGCGCCGCGGGCGTGGCCGCGCCGGTGATCGCCCAGTGCATGCGCAGCTACCCGGGCCTCAAGCACCGCCAGGAGCAAATCGGCGCCGCCGGCGGCGTGCGCTTCGTCAACGACAGCAAGGCCACCAACCCCGAGGCCGCCGCCAAGGCGCTGGCCTGCTACCGCGCGATCTATTGGATCGCCGGCGGAAGGCCCAAGGAAGGCGGGCTCGACGCGGTGTTCCCGCATCTCGGCAACGTGCGCCGCGCGTTCCTGATCGGCGAGGCGAGCCGGCGCTTCGCCGCGGCGCTCGAAGGCCGCGTGGCGCTGGAGCAATGCGGCGAGCTGAACAAGGCGGTCGCCGCGGCGCTGGCCGCCGCGCAAGGCGATGCGGCGAAGGACGCCGTCGTGCTGCTGTCGCCGGCCTGCGCCTCGTTCGATCAGTTCGCCGATTTCGAGGCGCGCGGCGAGGCGTTCCGCCGGCTGGTGGGCGAGCTCACCGCCCCGCGCAGGCCCGGGGACAAGGTGCAATGAGCGCGATCGCCCGCACCGACACCTCGGTCCTGGGCCGGTGGTGGTGGACCGTGGACCGGCTGACGCTGGCGGCCCTCGGCGAGCTGATCTTCTGCGGCGTGATCCTGGCCATGGCGGCGAGCCCGCCCGTGGCCGCGCGCCTGGGCGTCGAGCAGTACCATTTCGTCAAGCGCCAGATGATGGTGCTGCCGGCGGCGGTGGGGCTGATGTTCCTGGTCTCGCTCTGCACCCCGCGCCAGGTCATCCGCCTGGCCGTGCTGGGCCTGGCCGCGTCGCTGGCGCTGACCGCCTTCACGTTCCTGGGGCCCGAGATCAAGGGCGCGCGGCGCTGGGTGTCGCTGCCCGGCTTCCAGCTGCAGCCCTCGGAGTTCGTCAAGCCGTTCTTCGCCGTGGTCGCGGCCTGGCTGTTCGCGGCGCAGAAGATGTACCGCGGCGTGCCGGGCTATCTGATCTCGGTCGCGCTCTACGCCGGCATCGCCACCATGCTGCTGAAGCAGCCCGATTTGGGCATGGCCGCGGTCGTGACGATGGTGTGGTTCGCGCAGTTCTTCATGGCGGGCCTGCCGCTGTGGCTGGTCGGCATCATGGGATGCCTGGGCTTCGCCGGGCTGTTCGGCGCCTACCTGTTGCTGCCGCACGTCGCCAGCCGCGTGAACCGGTTCCTCGATCCCTCGGCCGGCGACAGCTACCAGGTCGACCGCGCGATGGAGGCGTTCGTCAACGGCGGCCTTCTGGGCCGCGGGCCCGGCGAGGGCGTCGTCAAGCGCACGATTCCCGACGCGCACGCCGATTTCATCTTCGCCGTGGCGGCCGAGGAGTTCGGGCTGATCGCCTGCCTGATCGTGATCGGGCTGTTCGCCTTCGTGGTGATGCGCGGGTTCGGCCGCGTGCTGCAGGAGACCAACCTGTTCGTGCTGCTGGCGACCACGGGCCTTCTGGTCCAGTTCGGGCTGCAGGCGATCGTCAACATGGCCTCGACGCTGCACCTGATGCCGACCAAGGGCATGACCCTGCCGTTCATCAGCTACGGCGGCTCGTCGCTGCTGGCGATGGCGGCCGGCATGGGCATGGTGCTGGCGCTGACGCGCAAGCGCTACGGCCTGGAGGCGATGCCGTGAGCGCCGCGACGAATCGTCTGGTCGTATTGGCGACCGGCGGCACCGGCGGGCCCCTGTTCCCCGCCGCCGCGCTGGCCGAGGCCCTGGCCCAACGCGCCGTGGGCCTGGCGCTGTTCACCGACCGGCGCAAGGTGGCGCTGCCCCAACCGTTGAGCGCGATCGCGGTCGAGCGCCTGCCCGGCACCGCCATGGCCGGCAAGGGCTTCGGCGGCCGCCTGTTGGCGATGACCGAGCTGGCGCGCGGCGTGTGGCAGGCGGGCCGCCTGTTGCGCCGCCTCAGGCCCGCCGCGGTCGCCGGCTTCGGCGGCTACGCCTCGGTGCCCACCGTGCTGGCCGCCCAGCGCGCCGGCATTCCCACCGTGTTGCACGAGCAGAACGCCGTGCTCGGCCGCGCCAACCGGGTGCTGGCCAAGCGCGCCAAGGCGATCTGCACGTCGTTCGAGATTGTCGAAGGTTTGGCCGCCCTAGCGGGCGGCCGGACCACCTGCACAGGTAATCCAGTGCGGGCGGCAATAGCGGCCCTCCGGGATCAGCCCTACCCGACCCCCATCCCCGGAGGGCCGCTCTCCATTCTGGTCACCGGCGGCAGCCAGGGCGCGCGCGTGTTCTCCGACGTGCTGCCCCAGGCGCTGGCGCTGTTGACCAACCAGGAACGCGCCCGCATCCGCCTGGCCGAGCAATGCCGCGCCGAGGCGATCGAGGCCACGGCCGCCGCCTACGACCGCCTGGGCATGATGGCCGAGCTGACGCCGTTCTTCGCCGACATGCCCCAGCGCGTGGCCGAGGCGCAGCTGGTGATCGCGCGCGCCGGGGCTTCGAGCGTGGCGGAGCTCGCCTGCGCCGGGCGGCCCGCGATCCTGGTGCCCTACCCCCACGCCACCGACGACCACCAGACCGCGAACGCCGAGGCGGTGGCCGCCGCCGGCGCCGGCTGGCTGATCCCGCAGGAGGGCTTCACCGGCCCGGCCCTGGCGCAGCGCCTCAGGCACATGCTGGAAAACCCGGGCCTTCTGGCCGAGGCCGCCCAGTGCGCGCGCGCGCTGGGCGTGCCCGACGCGGCCCAGCGCCTGGCCGGCGTGGTCGAGCAGTTCATACCCCTGAGCAACGGCGGCGCGGGCGAGCATCTGGAGGCGGCGCAATGAAGGCCCTGCCGCTCTCCATCGGCACGATCCATTTCGTCGGCATCGGCGGCATCGGCATGAGCGGCATCGCCGAGCTGCTGCACACCCTGGGCTACGCCGTGCGCGGCAGCGATGTGGCCGAGGGCGCGAACGTCAAGCGCCTGCGCGCCCTGGGCATCCGGGTCGCGATCGGCCACAAGGCCGAGAACGCGGCGGGCGCGCAGGTCGTGGTGGTGTCCTCGGCCGTCAAGCCCGGCAATCCCGAGGTCGTGGCCGCGCGCGCGGCGTTCATTCCCGTGGTGCGCCGGGCCGAGATGCTGGGCGAGCTGATGCGCCTCAAATGGTCCATCGCCATCGCCGGCACGCACGGCAAGACCACCACCACCTCGCTGTGCGCGCAGATGCTCGAGACCGCCGGGCTGGACCCGACCGTGATCAACGGCGGCATCATCAACGCCTACGGCACCAACGCCAGGCTCGGCGCCGGCGACTGGATGGTGGTCGAGACTGACGAAAGCGACGGCAGCTTCGTCAAGCTGCCGGCCACGGTCGCGGTGGTCACCAACATCGACCCCGAGCACATGGATTTCTGGGGCAGCTACGAGAAGCTCCAGGCCGGCTTCGACGCGTTCGTGTCCAACATCCCGTTCTACGGCTTCGCCGTGATGTGCATCGACCATCCCGCGGTGCAGGCGATGATCGCGCGCATCACCGACCGGCGCATCGTGACCTACGGCATGAGCCCGCAGGCCGAGATCCGCGCCGAGAATCTGCGCCTGGGGCCCGAGGGGGCGCGGTTCGACGCGGTGATCCAGACGCGCGGCAACGAGCGCCGGGTCCTGCGCGACATCTCGACCCGCATGATGGGCGCGCACAACGTCGAGAACGCCTGCGCCGCCATCGCGGTGGCGAACGAGATGGGCATCGACGACGCCACCATGAAAAAGGCCCTGGCCGAGTTCGCCGGCGTCAGGCGGCGCTTCACGATCACCGGCAGCGCGAACGGCGTGACGGTGGTCGACGACTACGGCCACCACCCGGTCGAGATCGCCGCCGTGCTGAAGGCCGCGCGCGCCGCCACCTCGGGCCGCGTGATCGCCGTGGTGCAGCCGCACCGCTACACGCGGCTGAAGAACCTGTTCGAGGAGTTCTGCACCTGCTTCAACGACGCCGACGCGGTGATCGTGGCCGAGGTTTACGCCGCGGGCGAGGAGCGCGTCGCCGGCGTGGACCGCGACGCCTTGATCCAGGGCCTGCGCGCGCACGGCCACCGCAACGTCGCGGCGCTGGATGATCCCAAAAACCTGGCGGGCCTGGTCGCCGGCCTCGCCAAATCGGGCGATCTGGTGGTGTGCCTGGGCGCGGGCTCCATCACCCAATGGGCCAACGCGCTGCCGGCGGAGCTGGACCGCGCGTGGAGCGGCGCCCGGGGGCCGGGCGCGAAGCCCACCATTCTGCGCAGGACGGGAGCGGGAGCATGATGCCGGCGCGCAAGTCGAACCACCGCCTGATCGATCGGCTGCCCAAGGTTCGCGGACGCTTGAGCGAGAACGCGGTGCTGGCCAACACCACCTGGTTCCGCGTCGGCGGCCCGGCCGAGGTGATGGTCCGCCCCGCCGACCTGGACGACCTGGCCGATTTCCTGAGCCGGAAGCCCGCCGACGTGACGGCGACCGTGATCGGCGTCGGCTCGAACCTTTTGGTGCGCGACGGCGGCGTGCCGGGCGTGACGATCAGGCTCGGACGCGGCTTCGCCGCGATCGAATCCGTGGGCGACGGCGCGCTGGTCGCCGGCGCCGCGGCGTTGGATCTGAACGTGGCGCGGGCGGCGGCCGAGGCCGGCATCGCGGGGCTCGAGTTCCTGTGCGGCGTGCCCGGCACCATCGGCGGCGCGCTGCGCATGAACGCGGGCGCCTACGGCGCCGAGATCAAGGACTGCGTTATATGGGCCAAGGCGCTGGACCTGAACGGAAGGCGCTATTGCCTCGGCCCCGACCGCCTGGGGCTGAGCTATCGGCACTCGGCCGTGCCCGAGGGCTGGATCTTCACGCTCGCCAAGCTGCAAGGGCGCCCGGGCGGCAAGCCGGCGATCCTGAAGCGCATGGCCGAAATCCAGGCCGAGCGCGCCGGCACCCAGCCCGTGCGCGCGCGCACCGGCGGGTCGACCTTCGCCAATCCGCCCGCTGAAACCGCGAAGGGCCGCAAGGCCTGGGAGCTGATCGAGCAGGCGGGCTGCCGCGGCTTGAAGCGCGGCGGCGCCGCGGTGTCGGACAAGCACTGCAACTTCCTGATCAACACCGGCGACGCCACGGCCGCGGACATCGAGGGCCTGGGCGAGGAAGTGCGCCGGCGCGTGCACGAGGCGACCGGCGTGACGCTGGAATGGGAAATCCGGCGCATCGGCGTGCCCGCGGGCCCCGCGGTGCGCGACGCGGCGCGGGACGCGGATTCGTGACGGAGAACGGACGGCGATGCGAAAGCACGTGGCCGTGCTGATGGGCGGCTGGAGCGCCGAACGCGAGGTCTCGCTGGTCAGCGGGCGCGAATGCGCGAGCGCGCTCAAGGCCGCGGGCTACGGCGTGACCGAGATCGACGTCGGCCGCGACGTCGCCCAGGTGCTGGCGCGCGTAAAGCCCGACGTGTGCTTCAACGCGCTGCACGGCCGCGGCGGCGAGGACGGCTGCATCCAGGGCCTGCTGGAAATCCTGGCCATCCCCTACACCCATTCCGGCGTGCTGGCCTCGGCCCTGGCGATGGACAAGCCCGCGGCCAAGCGCCAGTTCGCCGGCGCCGGCATCGACTGCGCCGAGGGCCGCGTGGTCGACCGCGACGACGTGCTGCGCGGCCATCCCATGCCGCCGCCCTATGTGGTCAAGCCCGTGAACGAGGGCTCGTCCGTGGGCGTGACCATCGTCACCAACGGCGGCGTGCCGCGCTTCCACAACGAGGGCTGGCGCTACGGCGACAAGGTGCTGGTCGAGAAATACATCCCCGGCCGCGAGCTGACCGTGGGCGTGATGGGCGGCCGCGCGCTGGCGGTGACCGAAATCCGCCCGCGCCACGGCTTCTACGACTACGCCGCCAAGTACACCGCCGGCCAGGCCGACCATCTGATCCCCGCCCCGATCGACCAGCGGGCCTATGCCGAGGCGCTGCGCCTGGCCGTGCTGGCGCACGACACGCTGGGCTGCCGCGGCGTCAGCCGCGCCGACTTCCGCTACGACGACACCAGGGGCGGCGCCGGCAAGATCTATCTGCTCGAAGTGAACACCCAGCCCGGCATGACGCCCCTGTCGCTGGTGCCGGAGCAGGCCCGGCATGTCGGCATCGAGTTCGCCGAGCTGGTCGGCTGGATGGTGGAGAACGCGCGATGCGATGGCTGAAGCGCAAGGGCCCCGCCAGGCGCGCGGCGCGGCGCGGCCGCCGGCGCTTCGCGTTCGCGCTGCCGCAATGGACCTGGCCCGCGGTCAAGCTGTGCGCGGTGGCCGGCTTCGCCGCGCTGGCCGTGGGCGGCCCCTGGGCGCTGTGGCGCGCCGGCGCAGCGCAGCAGGCGCTGGGCCAGGTCGCCGACGGCGCCGTCGCGCTGACCGGCATGGCGGGCCTGGTGGTCGAGAAGGTGGTCGTGGAAGGCCAGATCGAGACCAGGGGCCGGGACGTGCTGGCGGCGCTCGACGTCAGGCCCGGCATGCCGATCCTGGCGGTCGATCCGCGCGCCGCGCGCGAGCGGCTGGAGCGGATCCCCTGGGTGAAGGAGGCCGCGGTCGAGCGCCGCATGCCCGGCATCGTGCAGGTGCGGCTGGTCGAGCGCGTGCCGATGGCGTTGTGGCAGCACGCCGGGCGCTTCGTGCTGATCGACCGGCACGGCGCGCAGATCGAAACCCACGACGTCGGCCGTTTCAACGCGCTGCCGCACATCGTGGGCGAGGACGCCGGCCGCGCGGCGGGCGAGCTGCTGCGGATGCTGGCGGCCGAGCCGGCGCTGCAGGCGCGCGTGACCGCCGCCGTGCGCGTCGGCGGCCGGCGCTGGAACCTGCGGCTCGACAGCGGCCAGGACGTGATGCTGCCGGAAGAGAACGCGGCCGTCGCCTGGTCGCGGCTGGCCGAGCTGGAACGCGAGCAGAACCTGCTGGCGCGCGACCTCAAGGTGATCGACATGCGGCTGCCCGACCGGATGACGCTGAAGCTCAATCCCAGCGCGCTGCCCGCCCCGCCCCCGCCGAGCCCGCAGAAAAAGACCTGAACCAAGGGAGCTAGAACGTGGCCCAACGCACCCCCCTCGCCGGCCCCATCGCCAAGCGCAACGGCGCCGTGCACAACGCCAAGCGCCACGCCGGCAGGCCGCGCGGCGGCCTGCTCGCCGCGCTCGATATCGGCAGCGCCAAGGTGTGCTGCTTCATCGCCCGCACGGACGAGCACAAGGGCGCGCCGCCGCGCCATCCCAGGCTGGTGGGCATCGGCCACCACGCAGCGCGCGGCGTGCGCTGCGGCGCGATCGTGAACCTGGAATCGGCCGAGGCGTCGATCCGCTCCGCGGTCTCGGCCGCCGAGCAGATGGCCGGCACCACCGTGCAAGAGGTGATCGTCAACGTCGCCGGCGGGCATCCGGCCAGCCGCGTCATCGGCGTCGAGGTCGCGATCGCCGGTCAGCAGATCGCCGACGGCGACATGCGCCGGGCGCTGGGCCAGACCCGCCTGCCCGACGACGCCGAGGACCGCGCGCTGATCCATTCGATTCCCGTCGGCTTCTCGATCGACGGCAGCCGCGGCATCCGCGACCCGCGCGGCATGTTCGGCGAGAAGCTGGGCCTGGACATGCATCTCGTCACCGCCGGCGCGGGCGCGGTGCGCAACCTGGCGGCCTGCGTGGCGCGCTGCCACCTCGAGATCGCCGAGATGGCGGTCAGCCCCTATGCCGCGGGCCTGGCCGCGCTGGTCGAGGACGAGATGGATTTGGGCGCCACCGTGATCGACATGGGCGGCGGCACCACCTCGATCGCCGTGTTCTTCGACGGCAACGTGGTCTACACCGACAGCGTTTCGGTCGGCGGCGGCCACGTCACCAACGACATCGCCCGGGGCCTGTCGACGCCCCTGGTGCAGGCCGAGCGGATCAAGACGCTGTACGGCAGCGCGATCCCGGGCCCGACCGACGACCGCGAGATCGTCGAGGTGCCGCTGGTCGGCGAGGAGAACGCCGGCGCGGCGACGCAGATTCCCCGCTCGCTCCTGGTCGGCATCATCCACCCGCGCCTGGAAGAGACGCTCGAGCTGGTGCGCTCGCGGCTGGAATCGAGCGGGTACGACAAGTTGGCCGGCCGGCGCATGGTGCTGACCGGCGGCGCCTGCCAGTTGCCCGGCGTGCGCGAGCTGGCGGCGCAGATTCTCGACAAGCAGGTTCGGATCGGCCGGCCGCTGCGTCTGGGCGGCCTGGCGGAGGCGACCAGCGGGCCCGCCTTCGCCACCGCGGCCGGTCTGATCGCCTACGCCGAGCGGCGCGAGGCCCAAGGCCCGGCCGACCTGTCGTGGCCCGCGCCGGAGCGCGCATCCGGCCTGATCGGCCGGATCGGGGAGTGGTTCCGTGCCGCTTTCTAGCCCCGCCCCGAGGATTTCCGTGCGTCCCAGGGCCGTGGACCCGGCCCGCTTTCCCCCAGGTCGAGCCGGCGCGGGAAGCCGGCCGGCCCATGGCCTGACGAAACCCCAAGCCCCGATGAAACCCAAGCAACCCGGAGGATGAAATGGCAATCAACCTTAGCGTGCCCCGGACCGAAAGCGATCTGAAGCCGCGCATCACCGTCGTCGGTGTCGGCGGCGCCGGCGGCAACGCGGTCAACAACATGATCCGCTCGAACCTCGAGGGGGTCGATTTCCTGGTCACCAACACCGACGCCCAGGCGCTGGCGCAAAGCCAGGCCGAGCGCAAGATCCAGCTCGGTGTCGGCATCACCCGCGGGCTCGGCGCCGGCGCCCGTCCCGAGGTCGGCCGCGAGGCCGCCGAGGAGGTGCGGGGCGAGATCGTCGATCACCTCGACGGCAGCACCATGGTGTTCATCACCGCCGGCATGGGCGGCGGCACCGGCCCGGGCGCGGCGCCGGTGATCGCGCGCGCGGCGCGCGAGCACGGCATCCTGACGGTCGGCGTGGTCACCAAGCCCTTCCACTTCGAGGGCACCCACCGCATGCGGATCGCCGAGCAGGGCATCGAGGAGCTGGCGCAGTTCGTCGACACGCTGATCATCATCCCGAACCAGAACCTGTTCCGCGTGGCGACCGAGAAGACCACCTTCGCCGAGGCGTTCAAGCTGGCGGACGACGTGCTGTATTCGGGCGTGCGCGGCGTGACCGACCTGATGATCATGCCCGGCCTGATCAACCTCGACTTCGCCGACATCCGCAGCATAATGACCGAGATGGGCAAGGCGATGATGGGCACCGGCGAGGCCGACGGCGAGAAGCGCGCCGTGGCCGCGGCCGAGGCCGCCATCTCGAACCCGCTGCTCGACGACGTGTCGATGAAGGGCGCCCGGGGCGTTCTCATCAACATCACCGGCGGGCCGGACATGACGCTGTACGAGGTGGACGAGGCCGCCAACCGCATCCGCGAGGAGGTCGACGCCGACGCCAACATCATCTTCGGCGCGACGCTGGACGAGACGCTCGACGGCCGCATCCGCATCTCGATGGTGGCGACCGGCATCGAGGCGGCCGCCGCGGCGCAGCCGCGCCCGCTGTCGCTGGTGGGCTCGCCCAAGCCGGTGGCCGCGCGGCCCGCGCTCGCCGCCGCGCGCGCGATGCCGGTCAGCATCGGCAACACGGCGGTGGCGATGGCCGCCGAGCCGCGGGCCGAGGCGGCCATGGCGGCCGCGCCGCTGGGCGCCGCGTTGCTGGAGGACGAGCCGGCCGGGGACGCGTACGACCCGGCGCGCACGCTCGCCGAGGCCGCCGATCTGGGCCTCGAAGCCGCGGCCGAGACGCCGGTCGAGCCCGCGCCCGCGCCGTTGAGCGCGCCCGCACCCGCGCCCGCTGCCGCGCGCCCGGCGCGTCCGGCCCTGTCGCCGGCCGGCCATCCCCTGGCGCGCCCGGCGGCGCAAGGTCCGGCCCAGGCGCCGGCGCGTCCGGCGATGCAGCCGCTTGGCGCCAAGCCGGCGCCGCGGACCGTGGCCGCCGCTCCCGCGCCGCAGCCCGCGAAAGCGGCCGACGCGCCGTTCATCGCCCCGCCCCCGGCGGAAGCGATGGAGATGCGCGGCATGTTCGCCCGGCGCCAGGCTGCGGCGGCCGATCCCTATGCCGAGGCGGCGATGGCCAACGGCGGGCGCGAGCCGGCGCGGGCGGAGCCCAGGGACCGGCCGAGCGGGCTGGACTTGTTCAAGCGCGTCACCGGCCTCGGCGGGCTGCGCCGCGGCCAGCCGCTTGCCAAGGCCGAAACGCCGGCGGCCGAGCCGGCCGCCGCCAAGCCCGCGCCGCGCCAGGAGCCGACGATCAAGCCGCCGGCGCGCCCGGCCAGCCCGATCGGCGGCCTGAATCCGGCCGACCGGACGCTGACCAGCCGCCAGGAGGACGATCTGCTGGACATTCCCTCGTTCCTCAGGCGGCAGGCCAACTAGCTGACACGCAAAGGTGAAACGCCGCCTGCGGCGGTAACAATCCGAAATAAAGAGTGATTTGTGCGGTGCGGGGGATGTTGTTACGACATCCCCCGCTGCCGCGTTAACCAGAATAACAAGCCGGGCCGCAGGGAATGAGACTGGGACAGTCGGAGCACACATTCTTCCGCCGCGCCGAGCGCACCGCGACGCCGCACGCGCGGGTTCAACTGCAAAAGACGCTGAAGGGGCCGATCCATTGCAGCGGCGTCGGCCTGCATTCCGGCAGCCGCGTGTCGCTGACGCTGGAGCCGGCCGAGGCGGATTCCGGCGTGGTGTTCCTGCGCACCGACATGCCCGCCGACAGGGCCGCGATCCGCGCGGACTGGCGCAGCGTGGTTGATACCAGGCTGTGCACCGTGGTCGCCAACCGGCACGGGGCCCAGGTCGGCACCGTGGAGCACCTGATGGCGGCGCTGGCGGGCTGCGGCATCGACAACGCCGTGGCGCGCGTCGACCACTCCGAGGTGCCGGCGATGGACGGCAGCGCCGAGCCGTTCGTGTTCATGATCGAATGCGCCGGGACCGTCGAGCAGAACGCGCCGCGCCGCGCCATCCAGGTGCTCAAGCCGGTCAACGCGGGCAAGGACGGCCACCACGCCAGCCTGGCGCCGGCCGCCTCGGCCCTGCTCAGCTTCGAGATCGACTTCGACAACCCGGCCGTGGCGCGCCAGGAGCTGTCGCTGACGCTGGATAGGAATTCCTTCAAGTCCGAGATTTGCCGGGCGCGCACCTTCGGGTTCCTGAAGGACGCCGAGGCGCTGCGCGCGCAAGGCCTCGCCCGCGGCGCGTCGCTCGACAACGCCGTGGTGATCAACGGCGAGAACCGCATCCTGAACGAGGGCGGCCTGCGCTTCGCCGACGAGTTCGTGCGCCACAAGGTGCTGGACAGCGTCGGCGATTTGTACCTGGCCGGCGGGCCGATCTGCGGGCATTACCGCGGGATCAAGGCGGGGCACCGGCTCAACAACCAGCTCTTGCGCGCCCTGTTCGCCGATCCGCGCGCCTATGCCTATACCTGGCTCGACCGGGCGACCGGCGCGGCGGTGGGGTCCCCCGCGTCCGTCCAGGCGCCGCTGGCGGCCAGCGCCTAACACTCCTTCCTTCCGTTCACTGGATCGCCGCCGGAAGCCAATTCCGACGGCGACTTTTTGCCCTAATTTCGCTATAGTCCTGCCTCATGGTCCAGCCCGTGACCGCCCCGGAATCGGCATGCGAATCAGCACGTTAATCCCCGTCTCGCGGCTCGGCGGCGCGCTTGTCGGCGCCGGCCTCGCGCTCGCCGCCTGCGGCGCGACCGAGAAGCCCTATGTCGAGCGGCCGGTGGACGAGATCTACAACGAGGCGATGAACCAGCTGGGCCAGCGCAACTTCGAG
>JBQTIS010000087.1:0-4148 GCA_052387895.1 Rhodospirillales bacterium
CGGCGATCGCCAGGGGCGGCATGTTGACTGAAAAAGCCGATTGGTTGGGAAAGCCCTACAAGACCGGCGATCTGTCGGCGAAGCTGCGCGCATTGCTGTCGCGCTAGGTTGTGCGCGGGCTAGCCGCCTTCGACGGGGGCGGCGAAGATGTAGCCGCTGCCGCGCACGGTTTTGATCAGCTCCGGGTTCTTGGGGTCGTTCTCGACTTTCTTGCGCAGGCGCACGATCTGCGCGTCGATCGCGCGGTCGTTGGCGGCCCATGCGCGGCCTTTGACAAGGTCCATCAGGTGGTCGCGGTTCAATACGCGGTTGGGGCTTCGCGCGAAAGCGCACAGCAGCTCGTATTCACCCGTGGTCAGCGGCACCGTGCCGCCTCCGGGCCGCCGCAATTCACGCTTCAGCAAGTCCAACTTCCAGCCTAGGAAAATCAGCACCTTCCCGTCCTGCTTCGCCGGCGCCGGAGCCCGAGCGGGAACCGCCGGCAGTTCGGTTCTCCGCAGCACGGTGCGGATGCGCGCCAGCACCTCCCGCAGGTGGAACGGCTTGCCGATATAGTCGTCCGCGCCGGCCTCGAGGCCGGCCACGCGGTCGATCACGTCGCCTTTTCCCGTCAGCATGATGATCGGGGTCTTGGAACGCGGGCGGATGTAACGGGCGAGCGACAGGCCGTCTTCGCCGGGCATCACCAGGTCCAACAGCACCAGGTCGGCGGATTCCCGATCGAGCAGGCCGCGCAGCGCCGGTCCATCGCCGGCCTCGGAGACGGTAAAGCCTTCTTCGGTCAGATAGCGCCGCAGCATCGTGCGCACGCTCTGATCGTCATCGACCACGAAAATATGCGTCTTTTTGGTCATTTCAGCGGCCTGGGCCGGCGGACAGCCCCCGTCCTGTTACACGACGTTACAATCGGTCGTCGATTGATACCAAATACCCGGTGTTATGGCATCAAGCAGTGACATTGCCCCGCTAGAACCCAAAAACCGGGCGACGGAACCCGGCGGGAACGAAGGGGTCAGGTCATGCACGCTCATGCCGTATCGACCATCGCCGCGAAAATCGACCTAGCCGGCTTGGCCGCTGGCCAGGGAATGGGGCAGCGGGCACGGATCCACATTGCCGCCATCGGCTCGATCCAGCGGGTGGATCAAGGCACGACGCTGTTCTCGGAGGGCGACCGCGCCGAGAACGTGTACCAGGTCGTCTCGGGAATGCTGAGGCTGTACAAAGCGTTACCCGACGGCCGGCGGCAGATCACCGGGTTCCTCTCGGCGGGGCACCATCTCGGCCTGTCGCTCAACGACCTCTATCTCTACAGCGCCGAAGCGATCACCGAAGTGAATCTGCGGCGCTATCCGCGCGCCTGGTTCGAACGCCTGGTGGACGAGGTGCCGGGCTTGGCGCGCCGCTTGCTGGCCGCCACCTCGGACGAGCTGCGCGCGGCGCAGGACCAAATGCTGCTGCTCGGCCGCAAGACGGCCGGCGAGCGAATCGCGAGCTTCCTGATCATGCTGTCGGATCAGCACAGCAATAGCTGTGGCGAGGACACGATCCATGTGCCGATGAGCCGCAACGACATCGCCGACTATCTGGGTCTGACGATGGAGACCGTCAGCCGAATGCTGGCGAAGCTGAAGCGGCTCGGCGCGATCGCGCTGCCGTCGCCCACCCGCATCACCCTGTTCGATCGTGAGCGGCTCCAGGATTTGGCCGCCGGCGAACTGGAACCCGCCCTGTAAACGGCCATGCTGCTGGAGCGCGATGTGGAACGCAAGGCGCCGCAGGTGACTTCAGGCGCTTCCCGGCGCGTGGCGCAGATCGCCGTGCGCCGCGCGCGCCAGACCGGCTGCCACGCGCTTGTGGTGGAAAACGAAGCGGGCACGCGAAGCCTGTGCCGGCGGATACTCGAGGGTTACGGCTGCACCGTCGAAGCCGTCAGCAGCGGGGTGGAGGCTCTGGCGCTCGCCCGGCAGCGGCGGCCCGACGTCGTCATCATGGCATTGCAGTTGAACGACGCGCACGGATTGCAGGTAATGGATTGGATGCAGGCGAATCCGGCCTTGAAATCGGTTCCGGTCGTCATCATGGGCGCCGCGACCGAGGATTTCTCCAGTCTGCAGGCGAGCGGCGCAAGAGCCGTGCTGCGGAAACCCGTCTCGCCGGCGGCGATCGATGAAGTGATCAAGAGGTGTTTCCAGGATTCCAAGCCGGCCAAATCAGTCGGCTCCTGATTCAGCGCATAATTCGACGCATGTGCCCTTTCGCGGCGTCTCTTGATGCCGCGCTTTCATGCCGTCGTTTGGCTCGACCGCGTCGAAGCCCGCATGTTTCGATTCAACACGGCGGAAACCGAGCCGCATGCGCGCGGCTATTTTGCGCGCAGCGATCGGATGTGTCCCCCGATCGGCTAAGCGGCGCCCGCTGTTTCGCTGCTGCGTTATGCGGCTGCTCCGTTCCTCGGCACTGCAAAGTTCTCCGGCCCCCCCCGATTGCTTGATCCAAATCAACGTGTCCGGCCGCTTGGTTGTTCATAGTGCCCGAGTTCGGCGCAACGCCGATACCGACGGCGAACGGGTAGGTGACGATGCAAGCCAGAACATTCGTATCGCGCGACCAGAACATGGCCCTGGGCATGAGCACGGCGGCATTCACCGCCTGTTTCGCGGTATGGACGATCTTCTCGATCATCGGCGTGCAGATAAAGAAAGACCTGGGCTTGAACGATACGCAGTTCGGGCTCCTGGTCGGCACGCCGATCCTGACCGGCTCGCTGATCCGCCTGATGCTCGGCATCTGGACCGACCAGTACGGCGGCCGCATCGTCTATACGGCGGTCATGGTGTCCGCGGCTGTGGCCACGTGGCTTTTGTCCTGGGCCTACAGCTACGAGACCTTCCTGATCGCCGCGCTGGGGGTCGGCATCGCCGGCGGATCGTTCGCGGTCGGTATCGCCTATGTCTCGAAATGGTACCCGGAGGAAAAACAGGGCATGGCCCTCGGCGTTTTCGGCGCCGGAAACGTGGGCGCGGCGGTCACCAAGTTCGCCGCCCCCTTCGTGATGGTGGCGTTCGGCTGGAAGGCCGTGGCGCAGGCCTGGGCGGTCGCCTTGCTGATCATGGCCGTGGTGTTCTACTTCGCCACCAAGGACGACCCGTCTCTCGCCGAGCGCAAGAAACACAAGCGCGCGCCCGTTTCCTTTCTTTCGCAGTTGGCGCCGATGGCCAAGCTGCAGGTGTGGCGTTTCTCGCTCTACTACTTCTTCGTGTTCGGCGGGTTCGTGGCGCTGGCGTTGTGGTTGCCGCGCTACTATGTGGGCGTGTACGGCCTGGACATCACCATGGCCGGCATGCTGGGCGCGGCCTATTCCATACCAGGGTCGCTGTTCCGCATTCTGGGCGGCTCCTTGTCCGACAAATACGGCGCCCGGCGCGTGATGTACTGGACCTTCATCGGGTCGGTGATCTGCACGTTCCTGCTGTCGTACCCCGCCACCCAATACATCGTGAAGGGCATCCGCGGGCCGATCGAATTCACCATCGCCATCGGCTTCGCGCCGTTCACGCTGCTGACCTTCGTGCTTGGCTTCTTCATGTCGTTGGGCAAGGCGGCGGTCTACAAGCACCTCCCGGTGTACTACCCGAACCATGTCGGCTCGGTCGGCGGCGTGGTGGGGCTGATCGGCGGCCTTGGCGGGTTCGTGCTGCCCATCGCGTTCGGCGCGATGAACGACCTGATCGGCGTATGGACCAGCTGCTTCATGCTGCTGTTCGTCGTCGTCGCGGCGTCGTTGCTGTGGATGCACTTCTCGATCCTTTACATGGAGAAGAAACTCAGCCCCGAACTCGCCGGGCCGCAATACCTGCCCGAGGCGGACATCCTGGGGCCGGTCCTGCCGGCCCAGCCGGCGCCCGCGGCATCGGCCGCCGGCTCAACCCAGCGCGCGGCGTGACGCCGTAGCCGATGGAAGGAAACGCACCCATGCCCACCAGAACCGGAGCCCATGCGGCCGACCCGGCGCGGTCCGGCACGTGGCTTAAGCAGTGGACGCCGGAAGAGCAGGCGTTCTGGGAGAGCACCGCCTGGCCCTTGGCCTGGCGCACGCTGTGGATCACCACCGCCAACCTGATCATGGCCTTCATCCTGTGGTTCGT
>JBQTIS010000088.1:0-5309 GCA_052387895.1 Rhodospirillales bacterium
GTGGGTTTCCTGGTCCATCGGTCCGATGTGGGTGGATATGCGGCGCATTCAACGGCCTCGGCCCGGGTTTTGCAAGCTGCCCAAGTGAAAGGCGGCGAAGCGGAGGACTGTGAAATACCGACTACAACCCACTAAATCTATGGTATAAAGGATCATCGGGCACCAAGATCTTGATCCTTCGGGAGGTTTCGCCTCGGGGCACGTCTGGGAATCGGCTGCACGCTCAATGGCCGTAGGCCGCATGTAGGAGAGCGTTGCATGATTGCTGATCTGTGCCTTCTGCTGCTGTTGGACGCCAGCGGCAGCATCGACGACGGCGAGTGGGCCTTGCAAGCCAAGGCCACGGCCGAAGCCTTGTCGACCACCGCCATCGTGGAAAAGATCACCCGCGGCCCGCACGGCCACATCGCCGTCATGGCCATGGAATTCGCCGACCGAAGCGCCGTCGTGATGCCCTGGACCGGCATCGCCGGCATGGCCGACGCCCAGCGCGTGGCCGTGATCCTGGCGACCTACAAGCGCCGGATGTGGGGCTCGACCGCGGTCGGCGACGCGCTTCTGGCCGCGGGCGCGGCGATGAAGGAAGCACCGGCCTGCGTTCGTCACGTCATCGACCTCAGCACCGACGGGGCCAGGAACGACGGCAGCGACCCGGCCGTCGCGGTCGCCCATTTGCAGGGACAGGACATCATGGTGAACGCCGTGGTGATCGAGGACGAGCCCGGGGTGCTTGACTACTACAAGCAGACCGTCTCGGGCTTCGTCATGGCGGCGAGCTGGGACAGCTACGCCCAGGCGATCAAGACCAAATTGCAGCTCGAGGTGGCGGAGCTGAAGTAGCGCCCGCGTCGCGGTTATTTGCTTTTCATCGTGAACACGCCGTCCCAATCCGCGGTCGGCGGGGCCTGGCGATAGGCGGCGATTCTTTCCAGATAGATGTCGGGGATGCGATCCTCGAGCCGCAGTTCCTGCGCCGCGCGGAACGCCTCCTCCGCGCCGTTCCAGTCGCGCGCGCGGAAGCGCGCCAATCCCTGCCCGGTCAACGCCACCACCTTGGCCAGTTCCGGCGAGTCGTCCCAGCAATGGCCGAGGGACTCGAAAATCCGCACTGGCTTTTTCTTGCCTTTTACGCGCACCATGTCCACCTCGCGCAGGCACGCCTTGTCGGTCAGCAGGTCGTAGGTGAACTCGCTGACCAGAATCGGAGTGCCATACAGCTTGGTGGCGGCCTCGAGCCGCGCCGCGAGGTTCACCGGGTCGCCGATCACCGTGTAGTCCATGCGCGTGGGCGAGCCGATATTGCCCAGCACCACCTCGCCGGTATTGATGCCGATGCCGATGCCGATCGGCCGCTCGCCGCGCGCGGCCCGGCGCACGTTCAGGCCTTGCAACGTCCCGATCATCGCGCCGGCGGTGGTCAGCGCGCGGCCGGCGTCGGTGTCGCCCGGGAACGGCACGCCGAACAGCGCCATGATCGCGTCGCCGATGAACTTGTCCAGCACGCCGCCGTTGGCATCGATGATCTCGACCATCTCGGCGAAATACTCGTTCAGCATGGCGACGGTCTGGCGCGCGCCGATGCGCTCGGTGATGTCGGTGAAGCCGCGGATGTCGGTGAACAGGATCGAGATGCGCTGGGTCGTGCCGACCAGCGCCTCGCCGCTGGCATCCATCAACTGGTCGACCACCGGCTTCGGCAGGTAGCGCGCCATGCTGCTGCGCATGCGCTTCTCGCCGGTGATGTCCTCTATCACCGCCAGCGCGCCGATGATGCGGTCCTTCGAGTCCATCAGCGGCTCGGCGGTCAGGTTGACGCGATGCTCCTCGCCGACGGAATCGAGCAGCTTCGTGTCCAGCGCGGTGTCTCTCGTGCGCTCCTGCATCACGCGCCGGATGGAGCCGTCGACCCATGCATTGTCCTGGCGGAACACGTCATCCGCCCCGCGGCCGCGCAAGTCCTTGGCGCTGAGGCCGATCATCGTCTCCGCCGCCGCGTTCACCTTGGCCACCTGGAAGCCCTCGTCGAACGAAATGACGCCGCTGCTGAGGCTGCGCAGGATCGACTCGTTGTAGTTGCGCGTCGCCGCCACCTCCTCGAACAGCCGCGCATTCTCGATCGCCGCCGCGGCCTGGGCCGCCAGCGAACACAGAAGGTCGGCGTCGCGGTCGTCGAAGGCGCCGGTTTTCTTATTGAGCACCTGCGCCACGCCGATCTGGGCGCCGTTTTTGCCGATCAACGGCACGGCCAGGACGCTCTTGGTCTGGTAGCCCGTCACCTTGTCGACCGAAGAATCGAAGCGCCGGTCCTTGGTCACGTCGGGCACGACGACCGGCTGGCCGCTCGACCACGCGGCGCCGACGATGCCGGCGCTGGTCGGCAGGTGGACCATCACGCCGGAAAGTCCCTGAGCCACCTTGCTGATCAACTTTGTGCCCGTGGGGTCGAGAATGAACAGCGAGCTCCGGTCGGCGTCGAGCAGGTTCGTGGCCGCATCCATGATCTGGGCCAGCAGCCGGTCTAGGTCGAGTTCGGTCGAGATCGCGGCGGTGGCGTCCAGCAGCTTCTTCTCGTCGCGGCGTCGTTTCTGGTCCTGCTCCAGCGAGCGCGCGAAGTCGCCGATTTCGTCGGTTCGCGCCAGATGCCCTGGCGCCGCCGCGTCGTCGTACTTGCCTTCCGAGCGCCGGCGCACAACGGTGGCAAGGTGTTCCAGCGGGCGCGTGAGCGTGCGGATGACCAGCGACTGCAGCGCCGCCAGCAGCGCCAGCAGCATCAGCACGATCAACACGCGCACGGCGAGTTGGCGGGCCAGCCGCGCGGCGATGTCGTCGCGCGAATAGATTACGTCGAGCCGGCCCATTAGCTGCGGCCGCGCTTCACCCTGCATCGACAGTATTTCCTTGTTGAAGGTCAGCACGTCGCGCGGGCGCTCGTCCATTCGCGCGGGCGTAACGGTCAACAGCGTCTGGCCGTCCATGCCCAGGAGGCGCGCCTCGAAGAAGTCCGGATCGGCCAACAGCGGCGCGAGCGTCGATTGCGCGCCCTGCCAGTTGCGCGTGGCGAGATGCGCGGTCACGGCCGAGGCCGCCAGATCGGCCGCCACCCCGGCGCGCGATTTCAGCGCTTCGTGCTGTTCCCGCCTTGCGTCGGCCCAGTTGAAGCCCACGAATAGCAGCGCGAGCAATCCCACCCCGCCGATCGTAGCCAGGTTCAACTTTCCGCGCAGCGAGGCCGGTTTAAGCATTGCTTGTGGCGCGTCGCGGCGACCTTATGGCGGTTCCGCTGCCCTCCCCATAAGACACTAGCCGCAGGGCCAGGTACCGGCAACACATAGGCAATGCCGCGGCGGAGGGTTAGGATGCCGCCGGTTTCATCCGGAGCTGCACCCAGGATCGGCCGCCGATGCCCGACAAGACCTTCACCGCCTGCCTACTGATCATCGGCAACGAGATTCTGAGCGGCCGAACCCAGGACGCCAACCTTCCCTATCTGGCGAAGCGCCTGAACCAACTGGGCATCCGCCTGGCCGAGGCGCGCGTGGTGGCCGATGCGGAAGCGGCGATCGTCAGGGCGGTCAACGAGGCCCGCGCCGCCCATGACTACGTGTTCACCACCGGCGGCATCGGCCCCACCCACGACGACATCACCTCGGGCTCGGTGGCCAAGGCGTTCGGCGTGAAGCTCGAGCGCAATCCCGAGGCGGTGCGGCGGCTGGAGAAGCACTACCCGCCCGGCGCGCTGAACGAAGCGCGGCTGCACATGGCCGAGATGCCGGCAGGCGCCGCGCTGATCGACAATCCGGTCTCGACCGCTCCGGGTTTCCGGCTCGGCAACGTGTACGTGATGGCGGGCGTGCCGCGCATCATGCAGGCGATGTTCGAGGGCATCGCCCCGACGCTGGTCGGCGGCAAGCCGATGCTGACGCGCTCGGTCAGCTGTACGCTGGGCGAGGGCGTGCTCGCCAAGGGCCTGGGCGAAATCCAGGCGCGGCATCCCGACGTCGATATCGGCTCGTATCCCTATTACCGCGTCGGCGGGTTCGGGGTCAGCCTAGTGGCGCGCGGCGCCGACAAGGGGCGGCTCGAACTCGTGGCGCGCGAGATTGCGGAACTGATCGCCGCGTTGGGCGGCACGCCGGTGTTCGACGTCGCCAGCGGCTGAAACGCGGTTTGCCTGGCGGCCGGGGCAAGGGTTAGCGTCGGTCTGCTATCGCGTGCCCCCTTGGCGGAATGGTAGACGCATGGGACTTAAAATCCCAAGGTCCGAAAGGACCGTCCCAGTTCAAGTCTGGGAGGGGGCACCAGCGCCGCGGGGGCTGGGGAAATATACGACGCATCGCCGAGGATCGGCACTGATCCGCGTTTCAGCCGTTGTGCTGGTGTTTTGCGCGGCGTAGACCGGCGCGAGATAGACATTGCGCGCGGCCTGAAGGGGGCCTTGCGCGTGGGCAGCGATCGCGTGTTCGGCGCTCGCTAAAGCGACGTTCAGCCGCCGGACAGAAATTTTCTGGTGTAGGCGTCGTGTTCGGCCGCACGCGTCACCCAGTCCATCAGCTTCTTGTCAGCGACGCCCGGCAGTGTCGCCACCGGCGCGCCGTCGCGCACCGCCTTCATGACGTCGTGCACCGCCTTGACCGAAGCAGCGAAGGCCTGGTGGCCGGGACTGGATACGCGCACGCGTCGCGCGGCCAGGTAGCCAGGATCGTGAAGCTCGGCAGCGGCGCCGCCCAGGACCAGCGGCAAGGTCGTGGCGGCGGAAATTCGGTCGAGCTCGGCGCGGCTCCGCAGGCCCGGCACCATCAGCGCATCGACGCCAACGGCCTCGTAGGCCTTGAGGCGGCGGGTCGCGTCGTCCAAGCCGGAGATCGCATGGGCGCTGGTGCGCCCGACGATCGAAAGCCCGGGGTCGCGCCGCGCCGCCAGCGCAGCTTTCATCTTGCCGACGCCCTCCTCGACGGAATTCAGTTGCGGCTTGTCGCCGAGCCCGAAACCGCGCGGCAGCAGTGTGTCCTCGATGGTCAGCGCCGCGACGCCGGCGCTTTCCAGCTCCTCGACCGTGCGCATGACGTTGAGCGCGTTGCCGTAGCCGTGATCGGCGTCCACCAGCAGCGCCACGCGCCCGGCGCGGCAAGCGCGCCGCGCCTGCTCGGCCAGCTCGCTCAGCGTCAGCACGATGATGTCGGGCGCGCCCAGCACGCTGAACGAGGCCAGCGATCCGCCCATCAGGCCCACCTCGACGCCAAGAAGATCGGCGATGCGCGCGGAGATCGGGTCCCACACGGAGCCCGCAGTCACGCAAAGCCGTCCCGCCA
>JBQTIS010000089.1:0-4560 GCA_052387895.1 Rhodospirillales bacterium
GGCGCGCGGACCACCCTCTCCCACCAACGGCGGGAGAGGGGCTTGAAACCCCTCGCCCGCCGACCCCCCGGGCTGTGACCCGGGGGGCAGGCGGGAGAGGGTGCCGCGAACGCGAGCGAGCGGCGGGCGAGGGCGCTCAGCCCGCGCCAAGCTCAGGGTGCGTCACCAGCGCCAGCAGCATGAGCTGGCTGATCAGCTTGAACTCGCCGCGCCTGGCGGCGGCGTAGAGCTCGGCGCGCGTCATCGCCAGCAGTTCCATTTCCTCCAAATCGCCTGATTTGGGCGCGGCCACCTCTAGGCAACCCTGGGCGACGTAGAGGTGCCCGGCATGGCCGAAGCTGTTGGCGTGGGTGACGTAGCGCCCGAGCGGCCGCCACGACCGGGCCTGGTGGCCGGTTTCCTCCAGCAATTCCCGCTTGGCGCATGCCAGCGGGTCCTCGCCCGCGCCAAGCGTGCCGGCGGGAAAGGTGAGGCTCGCCTCGCCCACCCCGTGCTTGTACTGCCGGAGCATCAGCACGCGGCCGTCCCTGGTCTCGGGCCAGATCAGCGCGTAGTCCGGCATCACCAGGCGGTGGAAGCCCTCGACCTCGCGCCCGTCGGGCAGGCGCACGCGCTGGACGCTGACCGAGAGATAGGGCGGCGCGGAATAGACCTCGCGGCTGTCGAGCACTTGCCAGGGCCGGTGCGGCGGCGGACCGGGGCGCTTGGCCGTCACGCCGTCCCGCGCCCCAAGACCGCCATCAGCTCGCGCCACTCCCTTGGGCTGAGGCCGCTCGAGGCCTGGTCCACCTTCTCGCCCGCGATCATGCGCCTGACCGCCTTGAGGCCCGTGGCCGACAGCCGCGTCCCGCCCATCACGTGCTCGCGGAACGCCTGGGCGGTCAGCGGGCACCAGCGGTCGAGCGTCATCAGCAGCGCCTCGGCATAGGCGCGGATTTCGTACTGCGCGTGCGCGTCGGCCCGAAGCGAGATGAAGTGCATCAGGTTTTGCAGGTCGATCTTCCAGTACCACTGGGTATAGAAGTTGAGCGTCAGGTTCATGCGCGCGAGCTCGCGCGTCAGCCCGGCCCGGGCGGGGTCGCGCTTCCTGCCGTCCTCGCCCTCGTTCAGCATGTCGATGTAGTGCGCGTAGTTGTTGAGGGCGTCCGCGCGCAGCAGGTCCATCACGCGCTTGGCTTCGTCGCCCGCGAGCACCCCGCCGCGGCCCTGGCGGTTGGCCTCGGACTGCGCGCCCAGATGCTCGGGCGCGGGGATGTAGAACTCGTTGTCCAGGATGGAATAGCGCGCGGAATACTCGTTGACGTTGGCGGTGCGGTGGCGGATCCACTGCCGCGCCACGAAGATCGGCAGCTTGACGTGGTACTTGATCTCGCACATCTCGAACGGCGTGGTGTGGCGGTGGCGGATCAGGTAGTTGATCAGCCCCCGGTCCTCGCTGACCCGCCTGGTGCCCTTGCCGTAGGAAACCCGCGCCGCCTGCACCACCGCGCCGTCGTCGCCCATGTAGTCGATCACGCGCACGAAGCCGTGGTCGAGCACCGGCAAGGGGTGGTACAGCAGCTCCTCCAGGGCCGGCACGCTGGGGCGCAGCGTCTCGGTCTTCTCGGCGCGCTGGCGCGCGACCTCCTCGGCCTGTTCCTTGGTCAGCGGCATCGGGACATCCGTCGGCAAACGGGGCGCGGCCGGGCAATCTATCGGGTCGGGCCCGGGGAATCCAAGGGACGCGGATTCCAAGGCGATTCCGGCCCGCCCGCCCGCGGCCCGGGCCGCCGCCGATTCGATCCATGCCGGTACGCCCGCCGAATGCCCTTTTACCCCGGCCCCCCGCGCCTTATATTAGCCGGGCCGGGCAACCGGCTATGGCGATAAACGGACCGTGGAATAGACGTTGCGGACCCGGGGGCAGTACCCGGCGCCTCCACCAATCCTCCCGGCCGGCGGGCGAGCGGCAACACCGCCGGCGGGAGCCTAAGGGGGCGAAATAGGATCGACGCGCGCAGTAAAGACGGAACTTTCGCCCGGCATGGCACCACCGTTATCGGGCTAAAACTGATAGTTGCCAACGACAACTACGGTGAGGCTCGCCTCGCTGCCTAACGGCGGCTGGCAAGCCAAGACTTAAGTCCCGGGCCGTCGCACGCCCGGGCGGGGTTCGGAAGGCGCCTGGCAACAGAAGCCTTCCACTTCATTCCAAGCCGCGGTCGGGGGACCGCGGACCCGGGGCAGGCGATGGGGGATAGCGGACTTCGCTACGACGTGATGGTGGAAGCGGCGCTGCGCGGCGTGATGCGCGACGCGCTCGGCCACGTCGTCCGGCACGGCCTGCCCGGGGCGCACCACTTCTATCTCTCGTTCCGCACCGGCCATCCCGGCGTGCAGATCGACCCGAGCCTCAAGGCGCGCTTCCCCGAGGAAATGACCATCGTGCTGCAGCACCAGTTCTGGGATCTGAAGGTCGAGCAGGACGGGTTCTCGGTGACGCTCAGCTTCTCCAACGCGCCGCAGCGCCTGGCGGTGCCGTTCGCGGCGGTGACCGCGTTCAACGACCCGTCGGTCAATTTCGGCCTGCAGTTCCAGTCCCTGGCCGAGCGCACCGCCAACAAGCCGGTGGGCGAGGCGCGCGGCGCCGGCGGCTCGGCCGGCGCGGCGGCGGCGAACCCGCCCGGCGCGCCGCACGGAATCGCCCACGGGACCGCCCACGGGACCGCCAAACCCCTGCCCGAGGCCCGAACGGCGGCCAAGTCCGGCCAGGTGACGCCGCTGCCCAAGCCCGCGCCGTCCGCCGGCCCCGCGCCCGCGGCCGAGAAGGTCGTCGCGCTCGACAGCTTCAGGAAGAAATAGCGGGGGCGAGCGCGCCGCGTTGCAAGGCGTATAACCCGAATGCGACGAAATCGCCGATATAGTGAAGCGCGATGCTGATCGATAGGCGCCCGGTCGCATAGAATGCCGACGCGAAAATCAATCCGGCAAGAAAGGAGCCGACTAGGGAAGCCAATCCCGAGGTCAGATGGATCAGCGCGAAGGCAGCCGAGCTCGACAGTATGATCGTCAAGCCGCGAAGGTCGAATCTTTCCAGAAGCGAGAAAAGAAGCCGACGGAAGACGAGTTCCTCATTGAGCGCCACTAGGAAAGCTCCGACAACCATGTCGAACAAGAGAAGATTTCGATCTCGAATATGAGGATGGGTAAAATACTGAAAATACGGCAGCCATTTCCCGAGAACCGGGGTGACGCACCTCAACATCAGCCATACCGCCAGCAAACCTAGCACAAACACCGCAATCGATTTGAGCAGCGGCGCGCGCGCAGGCGGCGGCCCCATGATTCCGGCGACGTAAGCCAGGATCACCCCTGCCAGCGAAACAAAGCGTCCCGTGTAATCCCATACGAGCCAATAGAGAACGCCGGGCTCGCCTAAGACAACGGAGCGTTTCACCACCACTGGCAGGAACGCAAGCGCGATGGCGGCCCATGCCGTGGCCGACAGAGCCGTACTGCGAGCGCCGTTTCCAGGGCCGATCAAGCTCATGAGCCGCCGCGCTTTTCGACAGCGATGCCTTCAATGTAACGAGTGCAGCGCCGATACCCTAGCCTCTTGTCAGATCGGACCCTCGATAGTCCGGTATTCGTATGCCGCCGGGCGGTGGCTGCTCGGGTGGCGCGATGCGCCTGAGGAACGGAGCCAGATACATGTCGAAGAAGCCCGGTGTTGGCGGCGTTTGAGGACGTGGGACCTTTTGCAGGAACTTGTTCGCGGGATCCCTCGCCAGACCCAGGTCCCGACGCAGCTCTTCATCCGTTGGCGGACGTCCCAACTGATGCAGATAGGCCCGCGTCACGGCTTCCACCTCCCACGGATCCGGCGTTCGCAGCGAAGCCTTGAACGCCGTTGATCCAACTCGTGGTGATTCCACTTCGGAAAACCGCGCCGCCAAAGGGCCGTTGGCTTCCAGCCCCAGCGCCTGGCGCAGCTCGTCGAGCGAGGGCGGGCGGCCGAGGCGATGGTGATAGGACCGAAACACGCTTTCGGCCGCCGCCGGGTCGATCCCGGAGCTTGCGTCCTCTGCTTGCGCCGGCGGCGTCGCGGGCGCCGAGGAAATGATCGGGAACATGCCGCGCAGGTAATGGCCGAACAAGCCGCTCAAGGGTCGGTCCTCGGTAGTGTCTCAGTTTGAAATCCGGTCTGTCACAAAGCCCTAGCGCCCTTTATCCGGCGATGGCATATTCAGGGCATGCCTACTCGCTCAAGCAAACGCCCCCGCGATACAAACCAGCTCGCCAAGCTGATTGTGGACATGGCTACAGGCGATGCCCCGCCAGATACAGTGGCCCAGGATGGCAGGAATCCTGCCGCCGTTGCGCTTGGGCGGCTTGGGGGCCTCAAGGGCGGTAAAGCCAGGGCCGCGAGCCTAACGGCCAAAAAGCGCAGTCAGATAGCCCGAATAGCCGCCCGGAGCCGGTGGAAGGATAAATAAGCAAACTGAATTTATGCTTGACCGTGCAGGCATGTTCAGTTACAGTCTGGGGCATGAACAAATTGCCCCTCGAAAAACGCGCCCA
>JBQTIS010000090.1:0-2686 GCA_052387895.1 Rhodospirillales bacterium
GTACTGCAGCACATGGCTGCCGAAGCCGCCGATCGAGCCTTCCTCGATCGTGATCAGCACCTCGTGTTCCTTGGCCAGGCGGCGCACCAATTCGGTGTCGAGCGGCTTGTGGAAGCGCGCGTCGGCCACGGTGGTCGACAGGCCCTTCATCTGCAATTCGTCGGCCGCCTTCAGGCATTCCTGCAGGCGCGTGCCATAGCTGAGGATCGCGATCTTGGTGCCCTCGCGGATGATGCGGCCCTTGCCGATCTCCAGCACCGTGCCGCGCTCCGGCAATTCCACGCCCACGCCCTCGCCGCGCGGGTAGCGCATCGCCGAGGGCCGGTCGTCGATCGCCGCAGCCGTCGCCACCATGTGCATCAGCTCGGCCTCGTCGGACGCCGCCATCAGCACGATGCCGGGCAGGCAGCCGAGATAGGCGCCGTCGAACGATCCGGCATGGGTCTGACCGTCGGCGCCCACCAAACCCGCGCGGTCCATGGCGAAGCGCACGGGCAATTGCTGAATCGCCACGTCGTGCACCACCTGGTCGTAGCCGCGCTGCAGGAAGGTGGAATAGATCGCGCAGAACGGCTTGTAGCCCTCGCACGCCATGCCGGCGGCGAAAGTGACGGCGTGCTGCTCGGCGATACCCACGTCGAAGGTGCGCGCGGGGAACTTGTCGCCGAACAGGTTGAGGCTGGTGCCCGAGGGCATGGCCGCATTGACCGCCACGATCTTGTCGTCGTGCTCCGCCTCCTTGATCAGGGCCTTGGCGAACACGTTCTGGTAGCTGGGTGCGTTGGCCGCGGGTTTGTCCTGCTTGCCGGTTATCACGTCGAACTTGTTGACGCCGTGGTACTTGTCGGCCGATTTCTCGGCCGGGGCGTAGCCCTTGCCCTTTTGCGTGACGACGTGGATCAGCACCGGGCCGATCTCGAGGTTGTCGCGCACGTTCTTGAGCACCGGCAGCAGGTGGTCGAGGTTGTGCCCGTCGATCGGGCCGACATAGAAGAAGCCCAGCTCCTCGAACAGCGTGCCGCCGCCCATAACGATGCCGCGGGCGTATTCCTCGGCCTGCAACGCGCGCTTGCTGAGCTCCTTGGGCAGGATGTGTACCAGGTCCTCGCCGAGGTGGCGCAGCTTGTGGAACGGCTTCGAGGACAGGATTTTCGAGAGGTAAGCGTTCAGCGCGCCCACCGGCGGCGCGATCGACATCTCGTTGTCGTTGAGGATGACGATCAGCCGGCTGTCCATCGCGCCGGCGTTGTTCATCGCCTCGTAGGCCATGCCGGCCGACATCGCGCCGTCGCCGATCACGGCGATGCAGTGGTTCTTGCGCCCGTCCAGGTCGCGCGCCACGGCCATGCCGAGGGAGGAGGATATCGAGGTCGAGCTGTGCGCCGCGCCGAACGGGTCGTATTCGCTTTCCGAGCGCTTGGTGAAGCCGGAAAGGCCCCCGCCCTGGCGCAGGGTGCGGATGCGGGCGCGTCGGCCGGTGATGATCTTGTGCGGGTAGGCCTGATGGCCCACGTCCCAGATGATTCGATCCTCGGGCGTGTTGAAGACGTAGTGCAAGGCCGTGGTCAGCTCGACCACCCCCAGGCCGGCGCCGAGATGCCCGCCCGTCACCGACACGGCGTCCACCAGCTCGGTGCGCAGTTCGTCGGCGAATTGGCGCAGTTGATTTTCCTTCAGTTTGCGAAGATCGGCCGGCACCTTGCACTGGTCGAGCAAGGGCGTCTTGCTGGTCTGGTCGGTCATGTCCCGGTCATCCCTGTCGCCGTGGCGGTTGTCGCGGGTCCGGCATTCGCCCCGCCCTGAACGGCGGCGGCCCGGCCCTTGTTTTCAGCATCGCTTGGTTTTCTCGGCTCCCCCTATGCGCGCCGCTCTACCACGAAGCGGGCGACGTCGCGCAACAGTTTCGCTTTTTCGCCAAATAAATCAAGGTGTCTTGCCGCTTGGTCGGCGAGCAGCCCGGCCTGGGCCCGGGCCCGGGCGCCGCCCAGGATCGAAACGAAAGTCGCCTTGCCGGCCCCGGCGTCGCGGCCGACGGACTTGCCGACCTCCGCCTCGGTGCCCTCGGCATCCAGCAAGTCGTCGGCGATCTGGAACGCCAGGCCCAAATCGTGGGCGTAATTCTGCAGCCGGTGGCGGATATCCACGGGCTGCTTGCCGAGGATGGCGCCGGCCTCGCAGGAAAACGCTATCAACTCGCCGGTCTTGAGCCGCTGCAGCCGCGTGATCGCGCCGATGTCGAGTTTCATCTTCTCGGCCATCAGGTCGAACTGCTGGCCGCCGCACATGCCCACAGCGCCGGCCGCGTGAGCCAGCGCCGCGATCAGATCGCAACGCACCTGCGGGTCGCCATGCGTCCTGGGATCGGCCAGCGCGCCGAAGGCGAGCGTCAGCAACGCGTCGCCGGCCAGCACCGCCGTGGCCTCGTCGAATTCCTTGTGGCAGGTCGGCTTGCCGCGGCGCAGGTCGGCGTCGTCCATCGCCGGCAGGTCGTCGTGAATCAGCGAATAGGTGTGCACCATCTCCACCGCCGCCGCCGCGCGCAGTGCGCAGCTCTCGGCCACGTTGAACAGCGCCGCGCCCTGCATCACCAGGAAGGGCCTGAGGCGCTTGCCGCCGGCCATGGCGGAATAGCGCATGGCGTCGTACAGCCGGTTTTCCGGCGCGTCCGTGCGCGGGATCAGGGCGG
>JBQTIS010000091.1:0-7416 GCA_052387895.1 Rhodospirillales bacterium
GACAGCGTGATCAAGATCTACCAAGGCAAGCAATAGTATCCGCTGATTCTCGGCGCGGCGGGTCGTCATGGCCAATTTCTCCGTCGCGCCGTGGCCAGCCAACCTCAAGCCGCGGTCGACCTGCGGCCTAGCTTTCATTCCGCCGCGCAACGGCAATCCGCAGACGGACGGCAAGCGATGAGGCCCGGGCCGCGAACGCTTCTGCCATTGCTGAAGCCGCGTTCGATCGCGGTGATCGGCGCGTCGGACGACCCCACGCGCATCGGCGGGCGGCCGGTGCGCTACTGCAAAGAGCACTTCGACGGGCCGGTCTATCCGGTCAACCCCAACCGCCCTGAAGTGCAGGGACTCAAGGCCTACAAGACCGCACGCGACCTGCCCGAGGCGGCGGAATGCGCGATCCTGGCCGTGCCGGCCGCCGCGACGTTGCGGGCGGTCGAGGATTGCGTCGCCCGCGGCGTCAAAGGGCTGGTGATCCTTTCCTCCGGCTTCGCCGAGATGGGCGCGGAAGGCGCCGCGGCGCAGAACCGGATGCGCGATATCGCTCTCGCGGGCGGCGCGCGCATTCTCGGGCCCAATTGCCTGGGGCTGTTCAACTCGCAGCGCGGCAACTTCCTCACCTTCAGCTCGTCGATCGAGCACGGCCGGCCCAAGCTCGGCAACATCGCCATCGCCAGCCAGAGCGGCGCTTATGGCAGCCATCTATTCGTGCTGGCGCGCATGCGCGGCATCGGCATCAGCTCGTGGATCACCACGGGCAACGAATGCGACGTGGACCTGGCGGACTGCATCGCCTTCTTCGCCGAGGACCCCGAAACGCACGTGATCGCGGCCTATGCCGAGGGCCTGCGCGAGCGCGACCGGCTGTTCCAGGCGCTGGAAGCGGCGCGGCGCGCGAAAAAGCCCGTCGTCATGATCAAGGTCGGCCGCAGCGAGGCCGGGGCCGAGGCCGCGCGCGCGCATACCGCCTCGCTCGCGGGTTCGGACGCGGTATGCGACGCGGTGCTGAAGGAATTCGGCGTCCATCGCGCCGCGACCGCCGACGAGATGTTCGACGTGGCCTACGCCGCGGGGCGGGGGCAGTTCCCGACTCGAGGGCGGCTGGGGATCATGACGATTTCCGGCGGCGCCGGGGTGCTGATGGCCGACGCGGCGGCGGATTGCGGGCTCGACCTGCCGGCGATGCCGCAGGCGGCGCAGGACCGCATGAAGAAGTTGGTGCCGTTCTGCGGGCCGAAGAACCCGGTCGACATCACCGGGCAGATGTTCAACATGCTGGACTCGGTCGCCGATTTCCTCGAGTCGATGCTGACCGAGGGGGGCTATGACGCCATCGCCGCGTTCTTCACCTCCTGGCCGACCGCGCCGTCGATGGGCGCGAAGCTGCTGGAGACGATCAAGCGGCCCGCGGCCAACCACCCCGACACGCCCATCGTGCTGTCGATCCTGGCGCCGCCGGCGGTATGGCGGCAATACGAGGAAGCGGGCTTCCTGTGTTTCGAGGACCCGACCCGCGCCGTGGCGGCGGTGGCTGCGCTGGTGCGTTTCGGCCGCGCCTTCGCGCGCTCGCCGCGCGAGCCCGCTCCCATCCCTATCAAGGGTGTGCTCCCCGCTCCAACCACAGCGACCGGCGAGCGCGAAGCCAAGCGCATCCTGAAAAGCGCCGGGATTCCCGTGGTCGAGGACGCGCTGGCCAAGACCGCAGCCGAAGCGGTCGAGGCGGCGGAGCGGTTCGGCTATCCCGTCGCGCTTAAAGTCGCCTCGGCCGATATCGCGCATAAGAGCGAGATCGGCGGCGTGGCGCTGGACTTGCGCGACAATGCAGCCGTAGCGACCGCCTTCGCCGAGCTGCGCGGCCGCGCCGCCAAGCACGCGCCCCGGGCGCGGTTGGACGGCATCCTGGTTTCACCCATGCTCAGGGGCGGAGTCGAGACCATCCTGGGCGTCAACCGCGATCCGGTGTTCGGGCCGGTCGTGGTGTTCGGCCTGGGCGGCATTTTCGTCGAGATCATGAAGGATTCGGCGCTGCGTCTGGCCCCGTTCGGCCAGGACACTGCGCTGGAGATGATCCGCGCGGTTAGGGGCTTCCCGCTGCTCGACGGCGCGCGCGGCCGACCCAAGATGGACATTGACGCGCTGGCCGACGCGCTCGCCCGGCTGTCCGCCTACGCGGCGGCCAACGCCGACAAGATCGAGTCGATCGACGTCAACCCGTTCATCGTTCTTCCCAAAGGCGGGTACGCGGTGGATGCCCTGATCGTGCCGCGAAAATCCTGACGCGCGCCTACAGAATCCCATGCCGCTTGAACACGTCGGCGAGCTTGTCGCCGCGTTCCAGTTCCCGGCGCACGGTGTTCTCGGTCGCGACTTTCTTCAGCGACAGCTTGAAGCACTTGGCGGCGAGCTTATTGGGAATGACGCAGACGCCGTCCACGTCGCCGAAGATATAGTCGCCGGGCGCGACGCGCGCGCCGCCGCACACCACCGGCACGTCGATTTTCATCACCATGCCCCGGCCCTTGCTGTCGAGCGGCCCGATGCCGCCGGCGAAAACCGGGAACTTCATCGCGCGGATCAGCTTCACGTCGCGCACCAGCCCGTCGGTCACGCATCCCGCCGCACGCCGCGCCCGCGCCGTGGTCGAGAGCAGCTCACCCCAGGGGCCGATGCGCCGTGGATTGGGGCAGGCCATCACCGCCACCTCGCCGGGCTTGAGATCGTCCACCAGCGCGATTTCCAGCTCATAGGGGTTGACGCCCTTCTCGGCATGGAACACCTCCATGTATTGCGCCGTGCGCGCGGGCCCGCACAGCACCAGCCCTTCGTCCAGCGGGCGCAGGTTCGGGGCCATCGTGTGCTCGGGATAGCCCAGTGAATCCAGCACGTCAGAAATCACCCCGCTATAGAGCTTGCGCCTGGCCTGGCGCAGCAGATCGGCATCGACGGTCATTTCTTTCCTCCCTCGGTTCGCGCCAGGAACAGGCCCTTGTTGACCAGCCCGGCGGTTACCACCACTGCGGCCACGGCCGCGATGAACAGCGTGGAAATCGCGTTGATCTCCGGCGTCACCCCCAGCCGCACCTGGCTGTAGATGCGCATCGGCAACGTGGTGGCGCCCGGGCCGGTGGTGAACGACGCGATCACCAGGTCGTCGAGCGACAGCGTGAAGGCCAAGAGCCACCCCGCCGCCATGGCGGGCGCGATCATCGGCACGGTGACCAGGAAGAAGCTGCGCGCGGGCGTGGCGCCCAGATCCATCGCCGCCTCCTCGATCGACCGGTCCACGGTGACCAGCCGGCTGTGCACCACGACGGCGACGAACGCTGCCGAGAACGCGGCGTGCGACAACGCCAGGGTGGTGAAGCCACGGTCGAAGTCCAGCGTCACGAACAGCAGCAGCAGGCTCAGGCCCAGCACCACTTCGGGCATCACCAGCGGCATATAGACCAGGCCCGCGAAGGCGGCGCGGCCCAGGAATCGTCCCGCCCGCGCAAGTGTCAGCGCCATGCCGGTACCCGCGACCAGCGCCAGGCTGGCCGACAGGACCGCCGCGCGCAGCGTGATCCAGACCGAATCCATGAGCTGGCGGTTGTCGATGAGGCCGCGATACCAGCGCAACGACCAGCCCTGCCACACCGCCACCATGCGACCTTCGTTGAACGAATAGACCGCCAGCGTCAGGATCGGCAGATAGAGGAACGCGATACCCGCCGCCAGCATGGCGAGGTTGAACGGGCCGATGCCGCCGCGCCGCTGCATCACCGCCTCTCCGCGCGCTTCAGGCCCTGTCGCTCCAGCACGACGATCGGGCCGACCAAAAGGATCACCAGCACCACCGACGCGGCGCTGGCCAGCGGCCAGTCGCGGTTGCCGAAGAACTCGGTCCACAGCGTCTTGCCGATCATCAGCGTGTCCGACCCGCCCATCAGGTCGGGCACCACGAATTCGCCGACGGCGGGGATGAACACGAGCAGGCATCCCGCCAGCACTCCCGGCAGCGCCAGCGGCAGCGTGACGCGGAAGAATGCGCGCCAGGGCGGGCAACCGAGATCGGCCGCGGCTTCCAAGAGCGACGGGTCGATCCGCTCCAGGCTGGCATAGAGCGGCAGCACCATGAACGGCAGATAGGAATAGACCAGCCCCGACACCACGCCGATGTCGGTGTTCAGAATCATGAGCGGCGCGTCGACCACGCCCAAGGCCAGCAGCAGCGAATTCAGCGGCCCGTCCGCGCGTAGGATGCCGATCCAGGCGTAGACACGAATCAAGCTCGACGACCAGAACGGCAGCACCACCAGCACCAGCAACGCCGGACGCCAATGCAAGGGAGCGCGCGCCATCGCGTGCGCCAGGGGCAGGCCGATCAAAAGCGCGATCAGCGTCGCCGTTCCGGCCAGACGCATCGAGCTGAGATACGCGTCGAGGTAGAGCGGGTCGGCGAACAGCAGTCCGTAGTTGTCCCAATTCAGCCGCAGCGCGGGAAGCCACCCGCCCCCGCTCCAGTCCAACAGCGGCGTGAACGGCGGCTGGGCCAGCACCACCGAAGCCAGGCTGATCTTCGCCGCGATCAGGAACGGCGCCAGCACGGCCAGCGCCAACCATGCGAAGGCCGCGGCAACGAGTAACTTCCGGCCACTTGTCGTCATGACGCCAACAGCACCGCGTCTTCCGCGGTGAACCCCACCTGCACCCGGTCGCCCGCGCGCGGCAGCGACTGCGAGGCGCGCTCGACGTTCGGCAGCGTCATGGTCAGCGCCTGGCCCGAATCGAGCAGCAGCCGGCACGTCGTCGCCTCGCCGCGAAAGGCAAGGTCCTCGATCCGCGCGGACAATATATTCGCGGCGCCATTGCCCAAACGCAGCTTTTCCGGCCGCACCGCCACGGCCACGGAAGCGCCCTGGGACGGCGCCGGCGCGTGACGCACCGAAACTTCGCCCTGCGGGCAGCGCACGTGCACCAGCTTGTCCGATGAGCCGATCACCGTTCCTTCGAACAGATTCGCCGTGCCGATGAACCCGGCTACGAAGCGGCTTACGGGATGCTCATACACCTCGCGCGGCGTGCCCACCTGCACCACGCGGCCGCGATCCATCACCGCCAAGCGGCGCGCCAGTGTCATCGCCTCGTCCTGGTCGTGGGTGACGATGACGAACGTGGTGTCTAGCCGGCGCTGGATCGACAGCAGTTCAAACTGCGTTTCCTCGCGCAGCTTGCGGTCGAGCGCCGCCAGCGGCTCGTCCAACAGCACCAGCTTAGGCCGCTTGGCCAGCGCGCGGGCGAGCGCCACGCGCTGGCGCTGCCCGCCCGAGAGCTGATGCGGTCGACGCCGGGCGTAACCCTCCAGCCGCACCATCGCCAGCATCTCCTTCACGCGCGCGGCGATCTCGGCCGCCGGCAGGCCTTCCTGCCGGAGGCCGAAGGCGACGTTGCCTTCCACGGTGAGGTGCGGAAACAGCGCGTAGGACTGGAACATCATGTTCACGGGGCGGCGATACGGCGGCAGCTTCCCCAAGTCCTGCCCGTCCAGCACGATGCGTCCGCCGTCGGGCGTCTCGAATCCCGCGATCATGCGCAGCAGCGTGGTCTTGCCGCAGCCCGAGGGGCCGAGCAGGGCGAAGATTTCGCCCCGCTCGACCGCGAGCGTCACGCCCGAGACGGCAGCGGCATCGCCGAAGGACTTCGATACGTCCTCGACCGCGAGGAACGCGCCCGAGGACATCGGCCGCGCTTCTTCCTACTTGCCGCGCTTGACCTTGGTCCAGGTCCGGTTGAGCAGACGCTGGCTCGCCTGGTCGTAGGGCGTGACGGTATAGAGCGTCTTCAGCACCTCAGGCGGCGGGTAGATGTCGGGATCGGCCTTCACGTCCTTGTCGACGAACGGGGGCGAGTCCTTGTTGGCGTTGGGATAGAACACCGTGTTCGACGCCTGGGCGATCACCTGCGGCCGCATCATGTAGTTGATGAACGCCAGCGCATGGTCGGGATGCGGCGCGTCCTTGGGAATCGCGAAGCTGTCGAACCACATCAATGCGCCTTCTTTCGGCACGCGGTATGCGACCTCGACGCCCTTCTTGGCGTCCTTGGCCCGCTGGCGCGCCTGCACGACGTCGCCCGACCAGCCGAACGCCACGCAGATGGCGCCGTTGGCCAGGTCCTCTATGTACTGGCTGGAGTGGAACTTGCGGATATTGGGCCGGGCCTTCATCAGCAGCTCCTCGGCCTTGGCGATGCTGCCCGAGTCCTTGGCGTCGGGATTGAGGCCGAGATAGCGCAGCGCCGCGGGGACCAGTTCGTCGGGCGCGTCCAGCACCATGATGCCGCAATCCTTGAACTTCGACGCCACCGCCGGGTCGAAGATCATGGCGAGCGAATTGATGGGCGCGTTGGCCAGGCGCTGCTTGACCATCTTCTCGTTCACGCCGATGCCCGTGGTGCCCCACAGATAGACCACGGAATGCTCGTTGCCGGGATCGTAGGCGCGCATGCGCTCCATGATCGCCGGGTCCATGTGCCGGAGGTTCGGCAGCTTCGCCTTGTCGAGCTTGGCGATCACCCCGGCCTTGATCTGGCGCGCCAGGAACGGCGAGGTCGGCACCACCACGTCGTAGCCGGTCTTGCCGGCCATCAGCTTGGTTTCCAAAAGGTCGTTGGAATCGTAGGTGTCGTAGATCACCTGGATGCCGGTTGCCTTGGTGAAATCGTCCAGGATCTTGAAGTCGATATAGTCGGACCAGTTGTAGACGTAGACTTCCTTGCGCTGCTGTGCCTCGGCCGCGGACATGGCCGATGCCGCGATCAGCGCCGCGCCGAGAGCGGCCGCCCAATTCCTACGCATCATCGAATCCCCCATCCGATGGAGTGCCCGGCCCGATTGAGCCGAGAGCTGCGGCGCCTGTCAATGCATCGGCGCGCTTCACGCCAGGCCGTCGAGCAGCCGGTACCAGCGGGAAATAAAATAGACTACAGGCACGCGCAGCCCGTGCAGCGGGAAGGGCTGGGGCTTGCCCACAGGAAGCGGCAGGTCCGATTCCCCGGCTCCTTGCGCGCGCGCGGCCAGCAGCGCCCCCATGGCCGTGGCCATGGCGACGCCCCTGCCCTGGTAGCCGAGGCCCGCGAGCAGGCCCGGCCCCAGTTCCAGCAGATGCGGCAGGAAATCGCGCGTCAGGGCGATGCGCCCGGACCAGTGGTTGCTCCATTCTGCGTCGGCGAGTTGCGGGAATATCTCGCGCGCGGCCCGGCGCAGGCGCTCGTATCGCTCCGGCCCGGGCTCGTCCTCGCCCGTCCCGCGGCCGCCGATGATGAAGCGTCCGTCGCGGTCGAGACGGAAATAGAGCAGCACCCGGCGCGTGTCCGAGGCCGGCTGCCCGCCCGGCAGGATGGTCTTGCGCGCAGCCTCGGGCAGCGGGCGGGTCGCGG
>JBQTIS010000092.1:0-2484 GCA_052387895.1 Rhodospirillales bacterium
GGCTCGGGCGACAGGCTGGCGATCACCGGCGGCCGCAGGTCGCGGACCCCGAGCTCGTCCCGCGCCTTGCGCCCGGCCTGGGCGTCCGCGAAGCGGACGGCGTCCTTGACGTCCAGCGCGGCCAGCACCTTGTTGATCGCGTCCGGGCGGTAGAAGCGGTCGCGGAACCGCGCCACCGGAAAGAAGTCCGCCGCGGCGCCGGCGCCGTTGTTCAAATGCCAGCCGATGAGATTTTCCGCTCCCGGGCTGGCGTCGTAGTGCCCGTCGGGCGTCCACATGATCCAGCGCCGGCCGTCGGCGTGCACGAACAGCGACAGAAGTTCCCGGCCGTCGTCCCAGCGCCGCCAGCGGATCGTGCCGTCGTGGAACGACGCCACCGCCAGGCGCCGGTCGCCCGACAGGGTCACGTTCCACGTGCCGGCGACGCTGGGGGCCGCCCACTTGACCTCGCCGTCGCGGCCGAAGCGGCGGATGGACCAATCGCTGGCCAAAAGGAAAGCGCCGCCGGCCGCGTCGATCGCAAGATCGCGCGAAATTTCCTGGTCCTTCAGCTTCAACGCCCGGTCGCCGATCTTCGCGTTCTTGGCCCCGTACCAGTTGGTCAAAGGGAAATCCGGATGCTGGCGCACCGGCGGCGACACGCCCTCGCGCTCGGACGGATACGAGCCGAAGCGGCGCTCCTCGACCGAAAATCCGCTCGGCCGCGCGTCGGCGAGGCTGGCGGTGAAGCGCACGCTGGCGCCGTTGAACGACGCGGCGAACACGTTGCGGCCGCGGCGGAATACGCTCTGCTCGCCGCGCCGCTCGAACACGGGCGCGCCTTGCGCGTCCACGCGTCCGATGGCCGGGTCCTGCGTGGCGAATACCACGCCGCCGTCCGCCAGCGCGACCAGGGTGGAAACCGAGCTCTTCGGGCCGGCGAAACCCGGGCGGGGCGCGCGGACGATCGGCGCGGCCGGGCCCTTGCCGCCGGCGTCCCAGGCGAACATGCGCCGATCGTCGAGCCGCGCGCCGGGCGTGGTGTTGCCGCCGCCGCCGAGAACCCGGCCCTGTTTGGTCCAGGCGACCGTATGAATTTCGGTCAGGTTGGTCTTGGAGACGTCGAGCTCGGCCAGCCGGGAAAGGTCGGCGGCCGAATGCACGTCGATCGCCGCCGGATCGCTGTATCCGACCGCCAGCCGCGCGCCGTCCCAAGAGAAGGCGACCGAGCGCGGCAATCCGCGTTTCTCCCACCGCTCCTTGCGGACCAGCTTGAAATCGGCGTCGTACAGCCGCACGAACCCGTCATAGGACGCGGTCGCCACGAAGCCGCGCGCGCTGACGGCGACGCCGTGGGTGACCGCCTTGTAGCCGGAATCGGCGGCCGCCTCGGTCCAATCGCCGGTCCTGATCGCGCGCATGCCCGCCGTGCCGCCCAGGGTCGCGACCAGGTGCCTGCCGTCCTTGGCCCACGCCAAGCCATGGATGGTGCCGGCGAGGTTTTCGACCACGCGCGCGAGGCGGCCCGAACCGGTTTCGAATAGGTAAATCCGGCCCTTCCTGTTCCAGTCCCAGCCGGTCCAGCCCCCGGTGGCGAGGAGGCGGCCGTCCGGCGACAGCGCGACGGCGTGAAGCCTGCCCTCCAGGTCGTGGCCGATGGGCGGGCGCAGCACGCGCAACAGCTCGCCTGTCGCCAGCGACCACAGCCGCGCGGTCTTGTCTTGGGAAGCGGTCGCGATCATGCGCTCTTGCGCGTCGACCGCCGCGGCGAATATCGGGGCGGTGTGCATCTCGGCGCTGATTCGCAACAAGGGCTCGGCCGGCGGCTCGGCGGCGCGCGCCGGCTGGTGCAGGCACGAGCAGATCAACGCCACCGCCAAAGCGGGCCCCAATGTCTGAATGGACATTCCGACCTCACACTCGCGACGATTGGCGCCGATTATAGCGGCGGGCGCGCCGGGCGCGAAGCCGGCGCTCACGGCGGCGCATCTCCGGGGATGAAACGCCGTCCGATCCGGTCTATATCTCGGCCCATGACCGACAATCAGGGCTCCTTGGGCGCGGCCGCGGCCGCGATGCCCGAAAAGACGCCGGGGTACCTGAAGGGCCTGAATCCGGCCCAGCTCCAGGCGGTCGAGGCGCTGGACGGGCCGGTGCTGGTGCTGGCGGGCGCGGGCACCGGCAAGACGCGCGTCTTGACCGCGCGGCTGGTGCATCTGCTGGCGACCGCGCGCGCCCTGCCGTCGCAGGTGCTGGCCGTCACCTTCACCAACAAGGCCGCCAACGAGATGAAGCACCGGGTCGAGCGCCTGCTCGCCCGGCCGGTCGAGGGCTGGTGGCTCGGCACGTTCCATTCGCTGGCCGCGCGCATCCTGCGCCGGCACGCCGAGCTCGCGGGCTTGCGCCCCAACTTCACCATCCTCGACGCCGACGACCAGGTGCGCCTCTTGAAGCAGATCCTCAGCGCCGAGGACATCGACGACAAGAAATGGCCGGCGCGCGTGC
>JBQTIS010000093.1:0-17686 GCA_052387895.1 Rhodospirillales bacterium
CTCACGGCCTCGACGCCGCCGAAGGCCTTGCTCAAGCCCCTGACGCTCAGGATCGTCATGCCGGGGCCCCCGCGCGCCGGCGCTCCCACAACGCCGCGGCGAAGCCCGCGAGCCCTTGCGGAAACGCCAGCACCAGCCCGACGATGGAGAGTCCCAGCACCGCGCGCCAATAGCTGGTGACGCGCACCAGCTGCTCCTGCAGGCCGGCATAGGCGACGGCGCCGACGATCGGCCCGCTGACGGTGTTCACCCCGCCTAAGAGCACCATCAGCAACGCGTCGACCGATTTGGGGATCGAGATGTAGGTCGGGAATACGCTGCCCTTCATGTAGGCGAACAGGCCGCCGGCCAGGCCCGCCGCCGCGGCGGCGAGCGCGAAGCCGGCCCACTGCACGCGCATCACGTCGATGCCGATCGCCTCGGCGCGCAAGGGGGAATCGCGCCCCGCCCGCAGCGCGTAGCCGAACGGCGCGTGGATCGCCCGGCGCAGCAGCAGCGCCGCGCCGACGCTCAAACCTAGCGCCAGGTAGTAGAAGACGAGCTTGCCGCGCGCCCAATCCGGCGGCCACACGCCCAGGATGCCGTTGTCGCCGCCCGTCAGCTCGACCCACTGGAACGCCACGGACCAGCAGATCTGCGCGAAGGCCAGAGTCAGCATCGCCAGATAGACGCCGCTGAGGCGCACGCAAAAGAATCCGAACGCCACGCCCGCGACTCCGGCCATCAGCGGTGCGAGGATCAGCCCCGCCGCCATCGGCGCGAGCAGGTACTTGGCGGCCAGCGCCGCGCCGTAGGCGCCGAGGCCGAAGTAGGCGGCGTGGCCGAACGAGGCCATGCCGCCCGGCCCCATGATGAAGTGCAGGGACGCGGCGAACAGCACGAACAGAGCGATCTCGGTCAGCACGCTGACGGCGTAATCGCCGGCGAAAGGCGGCAGGACGATCGCCAGCGCCAACGCGCCAGCGCCCAGCGCCTTCAGCGCGAACGGCGCCGCGCGGATCGCGGTCTCGGCTCCGCCCGCCGCCGGGCGGGGATGGCGCGGCAGCTTGCCCAATAGCCCGTAGGGCCTGAGCACCAGCACCACCGCCATCACCAGGAACACCAGCACCAGAGTGATCTTGGGAAAGATCAGGATGCCGAAGGCATGCAGCTCGGCGATCAGCAGCGCCGCCAAAAACGCGCCGAGCACGCTGCCCATGCCGCCGACCACCACCACCACGAACGCCTCGGCAATGATCGAAAGGTCCATGTGCAGATTCGCGGATTCGCGCGCCAATTGCAGCGCTCCGCCCAATCCCGCCAGCACCGAGCCGAGGAAGAACACCGAGGTGAACAACAGCGACTGATCGACGCCAAGGGCCGCCACCATCTCGCGGTCCTCGGTGGCGGCGCGCACCAGCGTGCCCCAGCGCGTGCGGTGGAACAGGAGCCACAGCACCGCCAGCACCGCGGGGCCGACCAGGATCAGGAACGCCTCGTACAGCGGAAAGCGCTGGCCCATGATCTCGACCGCGCCCTCGAGGCCCGGCGCGCGCGGGCCCAGCAGGTCCTGCGCCCCCCAGGAATAAAGCGCCATGTCCTGCACGATCAGCACCACGCCGAAGGTCGCCAGCAACTGGAACAGCTCGGGCGCCTGGTAGATGCGGCGCAGCAGCAGCATTTCCACTGCCGCGCCGACCACCCCGACGCAAAGCGCGGCCAGCGCAACGCCTCCCCAGAATCCCGGGAAACCTTGGGGCAGGCGCTCGACCAGGCTCCAGGCAATGAAGGCGCCGAGCATGTAGAACGAGCCGTGGGCGAAGTTCACCACGCGCGTGACGCCAAAGATGATCGACAGGCCCGACGCCACCAGGAACAGCGACGAAGCCGAGGCGAGCCCGTTCAGGAACTGGACGACGAAAAAAGACACGGTCGGAGATTCGAGTTGGTCCCCTCACCCGATTGCCTGCGCTCGCACCTTCATCCCCGCGATGCGGGGCGAGGGTCCAAATCGCCCTCGCCCCCAAAGGGGGAGAGGGCGGTGAGCGGAGCGAACCGGGTGAGGGGTTCCTTGTCTGCGCTCACACCCCCGCCGGGCGCAGCTTCTTCACTTCGTCGTCGCTCGGCAGGTAGTTCTTGCCGTCGGCGTAGCGCCAATCGACCATCACGCCCTTGCCGCCTTTCACGTCGGTCTTGCCGACATAGGCGCCCATGGTGGATTGATGGTCGAGCGCGCGGTAGGTTACCGGCCCCAAGACGCTGTCGTAGGCTAGGCCCTTCATCGCCGCGACCATCTTGGCCGTGTCGGTCGAGCCGGCCTTCCTCAGGCACGCCGCGATCGACTGCACCATCTCGTAGCCCACGACCGACCCGCAGCGCGGATAGTCGTTGAAGTTCTTGCGGTAGCTTTCCACGAACTTGGTGTGGATCGGGGTCTTGATCTGGTCCCAGGGATAACCGGTGACGATCCAGCCCTTGGGCGCCTCGTCCTTCAGCGGATCGAGATACTCCGGCTCGCCGGTCAAAAGGCTCACGACCGCGCGCTTCTCGAACAGGCCGCGGGTGTTGCCCTGGCGGACGAAATTGATCAGGTCGCCGCCGAAGGTGACGTTGTAGATGCCCTCGGGATTGGCCGCGGCGATCGCCTGCACCGTGGCGCCGGCGTCGATCTTGCCGAGGGCCGGCCATTGCTCGGCGACGAACTTCACGTCCGGCCGCTTCTTTATCAGCAGCTCCTTGAACCACTTCACGGCCGACTGGCCGTACTCGTAGTTGGGCGACACGCTCGCCCAGGTCTTGGCCGGCAGCTTGGCCGCTTCCTCGGCCAGCATCGCGGCCTGCATGTAGGTCGAGGGACGCAGGCGGAAGGTGTATGGATTGCCCTGCGCCCATACGATCGCGTCGGTCAGGGGCTCGCTGGCAAGATAAAGCCGCTTGTTGCGGTTGGCGAAATCGGCGATCGCCAGGCCGATATTGGACAAGAACCCGCCCGCAAGCAGGTCCACCTTTTCGGAGTTCAGCAGTTCGCCGGCCAGCCGCACCGCGTCCTCGGGCTTGCCGCCGTCGTCGCGCGCGATGATCTCGAGTTTGCGTCCGTTGATGCCGCCGGCCGCGTTGATCTCCAGGATCGCATGCGCCCAGCCGTTCTTGTAGGGCAGGGTGAAGGCGGGGATCGCGGTGTAGCTGTTGATCTCGCCGATCTTGATCGGCTTGCCTTGCGCGCGCGCGATGTAGGGCGCGGCGAGCGTGGTTACGGCGGCCGCGCCCGCCCCTGATATGAAATCGCGGCGTTTGATGCTGGTCATGGTGGCTTTCTCCTCCTCGATGGTCCGATTGTAGCGTAAACCCGCGCGTCCTACTCCGCGGCCGCCGCAAGCGCGATCCAAGCGCCGCCGACCGCGCGCCGCCGGCCGCGCAATTGCAGCAACGCGCCTAAGATCAGGCCGCCGGCAATCATGCGCCGGGCCTCGGCGGCGCCGTTGTCCAGCGCCGTTGCTATTTCGTCCTCGGACAGGCGTCCGACCGCGACCGTGACCGGAATCGCGCCCAAATCGCTGTCGTCCTTGACCTGGTTCGCCGGCAGTCGGCGGATCGCGTCGCTTGCCACGTCGACCGCGTTGGCGATCAGCGTCGCGGCGGCGTCGGCAGCGGCCGCGTCGCGCGCCAGCACGGTCGCCGCGTCGGCGATGCCCAGGCTCAAGCTGCGCCCGCCCCGGCCCGAGGTGGCGACGCCGCGCGCGGGGAAAGCGAAGGGAATCGCGGCGAAGCCGTCGATCTCACCGCTCGGATCGCCGTCCAGGCCGGCGGCGCCGGCCACACCCACGCGGAAGGTCTGGCCCGGCGCAAGGTGGATCGCGATATCGCCGCCGTCGTTGACATAGGCGCGCGTCAGGTCACGCCCGGCGGTCATCGCCGCCAGCATTTCGTCGGCTACGGCGCCGGCTACCGCCGCCATCGGCGTAATGAATTTCGTGCGATGCGGCCACACCGCCGCCGCCATGCGCCGGGCGACCGGACCGGCGACCGGCGGATAGAAGTCGCCGACCGGCGCCCGCAGCACGGCCAACTCCTCGACCAACTTTTCCAGCACGCTGTCGAAGGCGGCGGCGATCTGGCGATAGGCGCGGCGGACCTCGCCGCGCTCGCCGTCGGCCCCGACGATCAGGTCGATCGGCCCGTGCTGCAAATGCAGCCGCCCGTCGCCGAGCAGCGCGGCGACCGGGCCGCTCACGGCTTCGCTTCCTTGCCGGCGACGTCGAGCGGCCAGGGATTCTCGTCGCGCCAGGCGTCGCCGCGCCGGCGCTTCTCGTTCAAGACCCGCTCGACCGGCACCACGCTCGCCACATGCCCGCCCAGCTCGGCGTAGTCGGAAAGCCGCATCGTGAACTCGATTGGCGCGACCAGGGCCGGGGTCGGCACGTGGCCGAACGACCGGTCGGGCATGCGCGCCACATCGACCATCACCGTGATGCCGCCGCCAGGCCACACATAGGCGGGCGCGCCGCCGAGGGTCACCCGCGCCAGGCGGTCGCGCACGGAGCGGGTGAGCCGCACCGGGTTCTCGGTCACGCCAGCGCGCAAACTGCCGCCCGCGCCGGCCATGAACAGCACGCTGCACAGGGCGGGCTCGCAGTTCTCGCCGATGCGCTCCACCACCCGGGCGATGGGCGCCGGCATTTGGGCGAGCGCGGGCTTCAGCTTGTCGTCGAGGACGAAATAGGCCGCGTCCTCGCCCGTGGTGCTGACCATCAACAGGCGCATGCCGGGCCAGGCGGTCCGGGGGTCGATCTTCTCGATGATGCTCAGGGGGTCGGTCACATCGGTGCCGCCCCAGCCCGCGCCGGGATTGGCGACCTGGAAGTAGCGTCCGGGCGTGGACTTGCGGCCGCGCACGCGCACCCCCGCCGGCCTCATGTCGAGATAACGTCCGGCCTGGTGCTCGCTAAGCACGCCGGTGATATGGTCGTCCACCACGATCACCTCGTCGGCGTGGCCGAACCATTGCCGCGCGAACATGCCGATGGTCGCCGACCCGCAACCCACGCGCATGCGCTCTTCCCGATGGCCGTCGATCACCGGCGGCCGGCACGCCTGGACGGTCAGTTCGGCGCCGCCGTCGACCGTAAGGTCCACCGCCTCTTTGTTGCACAGCTTCAGCATCAGCTCGCAGGTGACCGCGCCCTCGCGCTTGCCGCCGCCGGTCAAATGCCTGACGCCGCCCAGCGACAGCATCTGCGAGCCGTATTCCGCGGTCGTCACATGGCCGACCGGCTCGCCGTGGCATTTGATCGTCGCCTGTTCGGGGCCGACATGGCGGTCGGTGTCGATCTTCACCTTCACGCTGCAATAGCTGAAGATGCCCTCGGTCACCACCGTCACCGTGTCCACGCCCGCGTGCTTCTGCGACACGATAAAGGGCGCGGGCTTGTAGTCGGGATAGGTGGTGCCGGCGCCGATGCCGGTGACGAACACCGGCGCGCGCGGCGCGATCTCGCCGGCCCAGTTGCGCGAGCCTTCCAGGAACGGCACCAGCCCTTGCGCGCGGTCGGCGGCGCGCTCGGCCAGCACCAGCGGATCGGTGCGCGTCAGCATCCCGCCGACATTGGCGTAGCGGTCGCAGGCGCCGGCCTTGCCGACGCGGATGCGGCACAGCACCGGGCAGGCGTCGCAGCGAACGATGCCCGCGTCGCCGGCCTCGGCGGCCGGGCTCATGGCGTCGCTCATCCCAGGCTCCTTTCCGCCGCCGCGATCGCCGCGCGCACGCGATGCGGCAGGGCCGGCAGCTTGCGGATCACAACGCCGGTGGCGTCGCGGATCGCGCTCAAGATCGCCGGCGCAGTCGGCATCAGCGCCGGCTCGCCGATGCCCTTGGCGCCGAACGGGCCCAGCTTCTCGTTGGTCTCGACCAAAATCACGTCGATCGGCGGCACGTCGCCGGCCGTGGGGATCAGGTAGTCGTGCAGGTTCTCGGTGCGGCCGGGGATGTATTCCTCCATCAGCGCCATGCCGATGCCCTGGGCGATGCCGCCGTGGATCTGCCCTTCCACCAGCATCGGGTTGATGGCGCGGCCGACGTCGTGGGCCGCGACGAAGCGGTTGAGCCTGACCGTGCCCAGCTCGGCGTCCACCGCCAGGTCGCAAAGCTGCGCGGCGAAGCCATAGCTGGCATAAGGCACGCCCTGGCCGTTTTCGTCGAGCGGCGTGGTCGGCGGATCGAAGCTGCCGCGCCCGGTCAGCACGTCGCCGTCCGGTCCCTCGGGCTTCAGCGCGTGCAAGTCGATGGTGCGGACCGCCTCGCCGTCGCGCACGCGGATCGCGCCGTTCTCGATCTGCAAGACCGCGTTTGCCCCGGCGTTGCTGAGGCGCAGGATTTTCTCGCGCAGATCGCGCGCGGCGAGCTCGACCGCCATACACGATACGAAGGTCTGACGCGAGGCCGAGGTCTTGCCGGCATCGGCCGTCCGGTCGGTGTCGCCCACGACCTGGTCGATGCGCTCCACCGTCACGCCCAGCGCGTCTGCGCAGATCTGCTGCAAAATTGTGGTCGAGCCCTGGCCGATATCGACCGCGCCGTTATAAAGCGTCGTCCGCCCGTCGCGCGCCACGCCCACGCGCATGGTCGAGGGATTGGCCAGCGCGGTATTGCCGATGCCGTACCACATGCAACCGATGCCGATTCCCCGCCTGATGACGGCGCCGCCGTTGCCCGCCGCGCGGTTCTGCTCCGCCGCCTCGGCGCGAAGCCTTTTCCAAACCGGCCGCAACGCCTCCAGGCATTCGGGCAGGCCCGCGCTGTGCGCCAGGACCTGGCCGCTGGCGGTGGCGTCGCCCACGCGCAGCGCGTTCTTCAAGCGGAACTCCAGCCGGTCCATGCCCAGCAGGTCGGCCAGCTCGTCCATCAGGCCTTCATGCAGGACCGCGGCTTGCGGCACGCCGAAGCCGCGGAACGCGCCCGCAGGCGGCTCGTTGGTATGGATCGCGCGGGTCAGCGCGCGGGCGGCAGTCACGCGGTAAGGCCCGCTGGCGTGCGCCGGCACGCGGTTGGCCACGGTCGGCCCCCACGAAGCATAGGCGCCGGTGTTGAAATCGGCGATGAAATCGACCGCGACCAGATTGCCGTCCCGGTCCGCGCCCCAGCGCCCATGGAGCCGCGCGGGATGGCGCTTGGTGGTTGCGGCCATCGACTCGGGCCTGGTGTAGACGCAACGCACCGAGCGATTCAAATGCCAGGCGGCCACCGCGATCAGCGGCTGCACGGACAGGTCGAGCTTGCCGCCGAATCCGCCGCCGATGCCCGTGGGCACGACGCGCACCGCCTCGGGCTCGATGCCGAGGATTTGCGCCACCTCGTCGCGGTCCATATAGGGCGTCTGGGTGCAGGCGGCGATCTCGATGCGATCGCCCACGCGCCGCGCGTAGCCCGCCTCGGGCTCGATATAGGCATGCTCGACGAAACTGGTTTCCCAATCGCCCTCGGCGACGACGGCGGCGGACTTGAGCGCGGCCTCGACCTCGCCGCGTTCCAGCCGCCCCCTGATCAACACGTTGTCGCGGTACTGCGCGTGCAGCGCCGGCGCGCCGGGCGCGGTGGCCGCGGCGATGCCCTGGACCGGCGGCAGCGGCTCCCACCGGATCGGCAATTCGCCGTCGCGGATGCGCATGACCGCGTCGCGGTCGCCAACCAGCGCGCATACCGGCTCGCCGCGATAGCGCACCGCGCTCTCGGCGAAAACAGGCTGATCCTTGACCGTGGGATAGATGCCGTAGCCGTTGTTGCCCGGAACGTCGCGCGCGGTGAATACGCGCAGCAGGCCCGGGTACTTGGCGTGCAGCGGGGCGAAGTCGCCGAGCGCGAAGCTTGCCCGCGCGTGCGGCGAGCGCACCGCGCGCAGCCACAGCGCGTCCGGCGGCGCCACGTCGTCGCCGAAGCGTTCGGACCCATTGAGCTTGGCGGTTCCATCGACACGCGGAATCGCGGCGCCCACCGCCGCCCCCGCTTCCGGCGGTGCGTCGTCCGGGCGATTGGCGGCCGCGTCCAGCACCGCCGCGACGATCTTGCGATAGCCGGTGCAGCGGCACAGCACTCCGCCCAGCGCGTCCAGCGATTCCGCTTCGCTCGGCCTCGGGTTGCGGGCCAGGAGGTCGTGCGCAGCCATCAGCATTCCCGGCGTGCAGATGCCGCACTGCGCCGCGCCATGGCGCGCGAAGGCGCGTTGCAACGCCGACAGCGATCCGTTCGCGGCCAGGCCCTCGACCGTCACGATCGCGCGGCCTTCGGCTTGGGCCGCCGGCACCATGCAGGCGCAGGCCTGCGCGCCGTCGATCGTCACGGTGCAGGCGCCACAATCGCCGGCCTCGCACCCGACCTTGGTGCCAAGCAAGCCGAGATCGAGTCGCAGCACGTCGGACAGGCGCCGCGCCGGCGCCGCCGTCACCGCCACCTCGCCGCCGTTCAGGCGGAAGCGGATCGCGTTCATGCCGCCAGCCTTTCAAGCATCCGCCGCAGCAGCGCCGCCGCCGCCTCGCGCCGATACTGGGCCGAGCCGCGCACGTCGTCGATCGGCGACAGCACGTCCAGATGCGAAGGCTGCACGCGCTTGGCCAGGGATGAATCGATCCTGGCGCCCGCGAGGTCGCGCTCCAGCCCGTCGAGCCGCTTGGCGGCCGCCGAGCAGGCGCCGACGGCGATGCGGGCGGCGGCGACCGTGCCGTCGGTCGCGCGCTCGATCACGCCCGCGGCCATGACGATGGAGATGACGAGGTATTTACGCGCGCCCAGCTTCAGAAAATCGCCGTGCGCCGAATGGCGCGGGCGCGGCACGATCACGGCGGTCAAGAGCTCGTCGGGCCTGCGCGCGGTCTTGCGGTTGCCCAGCACGTAGTCCTGAAGCTTCAAGCTTCGCGCGCCGGCGGCCGAGCGGAGCTCGACCGATGCATCCAGGGTCATCAGCGGCGGAATACCGTCGGCCGCGGGCGAGGCGTTGCACAGATTGCCGCCGAGCGTGCCGCGGTTCTGCACCTGCAGGCCGCCGAGCTCGCGCGCCGCCAGCTTCAGCCCGTCGAACAGCGGCGGCAGCCCGGCGCACACGACCTCGGTCCAGGTGGTCAGCGCCCCGATGCGCCAACCCGCCTCGGTCTCGGCGATGCCGCGAAGCGCGCCCAGGGCCGAGATGTCGATGATATCTTCGTCGGCGCGCGCGTCGTTCCAGGGTCCGACGCGTTGCGGGTAGTGGTCGGTGCCGCCGGCCAGCACGACGAAGGGCCGCGCGGCAAGCGCGCGCATCGCTTCGTCGAGGCTGGTCGGTCGCAGATACGCCAAGCCTGCCGCTCTCCCGACCGGTTGGGCCTAATTGTTCGTACACATATGATCTAACAAGCGCCGCCTCCTGTCAATCCGGGCGCGGATCGCCCTGTCAGAGGGATCGCACATAGGCCGCCAACTCGCGCCACGGACCGATGTCCCAATGCCCCGCGTTGGCCGGTGACGGCGAGGTCAGTACGAACAGCGCGGTCGCGCCAATACGCTCGGGCTGGCGGCCATAGGCGTTCACGCGCCGCTTGAACCGACGCCGGAAAAACGCCTCGCCCGGCTTCTTGCCAGTGAACGCCAACACGCATGGACGATGCCTCAGGATGTTTTTCTCCAAGGCTTCGGCGTCATAGTCGGCCGAAACAAGCACCGCATCGACTCCATGGCGGTTCTTCGCTAGATCGGTAAGCCCGATGCCGAACTCCACCACGCGCTTGTATTCACACGCGCCCAATCCTGGCGGCAGCAGTTCGACTGCATGCAAGGTTGGCCAAAATCGATTTCTCGGATGAGCGTAATACTTCTTCCGGCGAAATGATTCCGGCCCAACGGCCGAGCCGCAAAACACGACCTTCAGCCCGGGTTGCAGCACGTCCGGCAGCGCGTGGGGCATGGTCGGCTCTACGTCAGCGCTTTCAGCAGCTTCAGGAACCGCGCGCGGTCCTCCGCCACAAGCGGCTCGAGCGTCCGCCGGCTGACCGCCTGCGCGTTGGCGGCCAGGCGCTGCACCAGGGCCAGGCCCGCCGCCGTCAGCCGCAGCACTGCGCGCCGCTTGTCGTCGGGATCGCTCGCCCGCTCGATCAGCCCGCGCGCGTCCAGACGGCGGATCACGCCCTGGATCGTGGCCGGGTCCATGGCCGTCAGGCGCCCGAGATGGTTCTGCGACGCGCCGCCGGTATCGCGCAATTTCACCAGCGCCGCCCACTGCGTCGGCGTCAACTGCGCCTCGCCGATCGTGGCGAGGAAAATCGCCGTGGCGCGCTGGTGCGCGCGGCGCAACAGATGGCCGACCTGCGCTTCCAGCGCGTAGTCGGCGTCCTTGCCCGGCGGTTTCATGGCGCGATCCTACACCGAAACCCGCGCCGCGCGACTTGACACGCACGACTTGACACAGGGGCCGCATCGGCCCGATAGCGGGCGGACCGGAGGGTGCGACATGGACTACAAGACGATTCTCTATGCCGAGGACGCGGCGGCGGCGACGATCACGCTGAACCGGCCCGAGAAGCTCAACAGCTTCACCGCCGAGATGCATGGCGAGCTGAGGCACGCGCTCGACCGGGTGCGCGCGGCGATCCCGGCGGGGCGCGTGCGCGCGCTGGTGCTGACCGGCGCAGGCCGGGGCTTCTGCGCGGGACAGGACCTGAGCGAGCGCGCGGTCGGCATGCAATCGGGCCCGCCCGATCTCGGCCGCACGCTGTCGACCCATTACAACCCGCTGATCCTGGGCCTGCGGGCGCTGGAGATCCCGGTGATCGCGGCGGTGAACGGCGTGGCCGCGGGGGCGGGGGCGAATTTCGCGCTCGCCGCCGACATCGTGCTGGCGGCGCGTTCCGCCAGCTTCATCCAGGCTTTCGCCCGCCTCGGCCTCGTGCCCGACGCGGGCGGCACCTATCACCTGCCGCGCCTGGTAGGACCGGCCCGCGCCATGGGACTCGCCCTGCTGGCGGAGCCGCTGTCGGCGGAGAAGGCCGAGCAATGGGGCCTGATCTGGAAGTCGGTCGATGACGACAAGCTGATGGACGAGGCGCACGCCTTGTCGCGGAAATTTTCGGCTGGCCCGACCCTGGGCTATGCGCGCATCAAACGGGCGCTGAACGCCTCGGCCGGCAACACGCTCGAGGAGCAACTCGCGCTCGAAGCCGAATTGCAGCGCGATTGCGGGCAAAGCTCGGACTACCGCGAGGGCATCGCGGCGTTCCTTAGCAAGCGCGCGCCGGTCTTCACCGGGCGCTAGCGGGCGCGTCAAACGCCGATCGCGCCGTCCCTGCCGCCCGCGGATTTTTTCAGCAGGATGTCGGCTTCGCGCTTCTGCAATCGCTTGTGCAGGCCCAGCACCAGCGCGATCACGAACAGGAACACGCCCAGCATGGCCAGGCCGAACTGCTTGACCAGGTCGCCCAGCATCGCCTCGAAGGCGTGGCCCAGCAGATAGCCGGCGCCGGCGAAGCTCGTCGCCCACAACCCGGCGGCGATGAAATTCAGCGCCAGGAACCGCAGATACGACAGGCCCGAGGTGCCCATCGCGAACGAGCTGACGTTGCGGATGCCGTAGATGAACCGGAACGAAAGGATAAACCAGGTGTTGTAGCGGCGCAGGAATCCCAGCGCGATGTCGACCGAGCCGCGGTGCCTGGGAAACCGCGCCAATAGCCGCTGGCCGTAGCGCCGGCCGATGAAGAAATAGAACTGACCGCCCGCGCAGCTGCCGAGCCACGCCGCGACGATCAGCCAGGGCAGGCTCAGATGGCCTTGCTGCGCGGCCGCGCCGGCGAAAATCACGAATGTTTCGCCTTCGAGAAACGTCAGGACGAAGGTGAGGGGGTAAAACCAGGCGCCGTGCTCGGCGATAAGCTGATTGACGTCCACGGCCAGCCGGCTTCCAGGTTCCCGCGTTCGCCCCGGCGACGGAGCGTCGGGCGCGGCGCGACAATACCACGGGGGCCGGCGCCCGGCCCAGGACTATCGCCAGGTTCTATTGCTAGGGTCTATCGCTTGGCACGCGCATCGGCGGGACCTTTCAGTTCGATGACATTTCCGTCCGGATCGCTGAGATAGACCGATGGGCCGACGCCCGCCGCGCCGTAGCGTTGGCGCGGCTCGCCCGGGTCGATGCCGTGCCGCCGCAAATGCCGCCGCAGGGCCTTCCCGTCGAACCGCGCCAGGCGCAACGCCGCGTGGTCCATGTTGCGCCCGCCCCGGCGCCCGGGGCCCGCCCCGCCCAGCCGGCCGAGTGGGCCGCCGAGCTCCACCAGGTCGATCAACTGTGCGCCGGCGCGGATATGCACCAGGCCCAGCCTGGGCTGGCGGTGCTCGACCTCCAGGCCCAAGACCCGGCGATAGAACCGGATCGACCGCCTAAGGTCGCGCACGCGCAGCACGATGTGGTCGATGCCCAGGACGCGGACGGGCGCGGCGGTCCGGCGGCGGGCGGATCTGGCGGCTGGCAAGGGCGTTCTCCCGCGATGGGTTCCTGGGCGCGCCGAACGCGCGGCTGGGCTAGAATGGACGCCATGAGCGACGCCGCGCAAGAACGCCTGCCGATCTCCGTGCTGACCGGGTTCCTGGGCAGCGGCAAGACCACGCTGCTGAAGCACCTGCTGGCGCATCCCGGCATGGGCGAGACCGCGGTCATCATCAACGAGTTCGGCGAAATCGCCCTCGACCATCTCTTGGTGCGCGCGGCGTCGGAAGACATGCTGGTGCTGAACAGCGGCTGTTTGTGCTGCACCGTGCGCGGCGACCTGGTGAACGCGCTGCGCGACCTGTTCCTGAAGCGCGCCCGGGGCGAGGTGCCGGCGTTCAAGCGCGTGGTGGTCGAGACCACGGGCCTGGCCGATCCACCGGTGCTGCACACGCTGATGAACGACCCGCTGGTGGCCGCGCGCTTCCGCCTCGACGGCGTGATCGCCACGGTCGACGCGGTCAACGGCGCGCGCCAGCTCGACGAGCACGCGGAATCGCTCAAGCAGGCGGCGGTCGCGGACCGCCTGCTGGTCACCAAGCAGGACATTGCCGCTGGCGGCGACGTGCGGGCGCTGGAGCGGCGCCTTAAGCGGCTCAATCCCGGCGCCCCGGTGTTCGCAGTGGCGCATGGGCGCATCGAGCCGGAGCGACTGTTCGACGCCGGGCTCTCCGACCCGGAGAAAAAGACCGCCGCCGTGCGCACATGGCTGCGCGCCGAGGCCTAGGAGCCGCTGGGCGCCACGGTGCCGGGCCGCGCGCACGGCCATGACCATGACCACGACCATGACCATGACCACGACCACCATCACGGCCATGATCGCCAACACGAAAAACCGGACGTTAACCGGCACGACGCGCGTATTCGCGCCTTCTGCCTCAATCACGACAAGCCGATCGTGTGGGAATCGCTGGCGAGCTGGGTGGACGCGCTTTTGGCCGGCCATGGCGAGAACGTGCTGCGCCTGAAGGGCATCATCAACGTGGCGGGCGAGCCCAACCCCGTGGTGATCCACGGGGTGCAGCACCTGTTCCATCCGCCGGCGTTGCTGGAAGGCTGGCCGTCGGACGACCGGCGCTCGCGCATCGTGCTGATCGCGCGCGACATGAACCCCGCGGACGTGGAGCGGATGTTCCGCAACATCGCCGCGGCCGACGCGCCGCCGGAAGCGCCGGCCGAGAAGCTCTAGGCCGCCGGCACGCCCTTGCTCGTCGAGTACTCGAAATGCAGCGCCTTGCCGGGATGCACGCGCGGATACATCGCGTGCGCGGCCTGCGCGGCTTCCGCGAAGCCGGTCAGGATCAGCTTGAGCTTCCCTTTGTAGGCGGCGATGTCGCCCGCGGCGTAGATGCCCGGCGTCGAGGTCTCGGCCGTGGCCGGGTCGACCGCGATGTGGTTGCGCTCCAGGTTCAGGCCCCATCGCGCGATCGGCCCCAGCGTCATCGCCAGGCCGAAGAACGGCAGCAGGAAATCCGCCTCCAGCCGGCGCGACTTGCCGTCGAGCGATTTCACGATCACGGCGGAAAGCCGCTGGCCGTCGCCCTCCAGCGCGTCGAGCTGGTAGGGGATTACCAGCTCGATCTTGCCCAACTCCGCCAGGGCCTTCAGCCTGCGCGCGCTGTCGGGCGCGGCGCGGAACCGGTCGCGCCGGTGCACCACCATCACCTTGGCCGCTACTTCCGCCAGCGACAGCGCCCAGTCCACGGCCGAATCGCCGCCGCCGGCGATCGCCACGCGCTTGCCGCGGAAATCCTCGCGCCGCGTCACCAGATAGCGCACCGCGCCGCCTTCGTACGTCTCGATGCCCGGGAGCGGCGGCCGGTTCGGCCCGAACGCGCCGACGCCGGCGCAGATCAGCACCGCGCGCGCCGCGATCCGCTCGCCCTTGTCCGTGGCCAGCGCGAACCCGTCGGCGGTCCGGTCCAGCGCCATGACCTGCTGGCCGAGGTGGAACCCGGGCTTGAACGGCGCCGCCTGGGCCATCAGGCGCTCCACCAGCTCGGCCGCGCCGATCAGCGGATAGCCGGGGACGTCGTAGATCGGCTTTTCGGGATAGAGCGCCGTGCATTGCCCGCCCGCCGCGTCGAGCGCGTCGATCACCCGGCTGCGCATGTCGAGCATGCCGCATTCGAACACCGCGAACAGCCCCACCGGCCCGGCGCCGATGATGGCCACGTCGGTATCGTGGATTTTGGCTGAGTCGGCCATGACGTCTAGAAGATGCGGTCGGCCGGTCGCCGGCGCAACCCCGAGCGTCGAGGCCGCCGTTGCGCCGGTTGTCCTGGCCCGCTAGAACCGGCGCACGATGAAATCCGGGACCGCCCCACGGTTCGCCATGACCGCCCGCAGCAACGCCGCCGCCACCCGCCCGCGCCCGCTGGCCGATCTTAGCGCCACCCGCCGACTCGCCGCCGAGTTGGCGTCGCTGGCGCGGCCGGGCGATGTGATCGCGTTGTCCGGCCCCTTGGGCGTCGGCAAGACCGAGTTCGCGCGGGCGTTCATTCGAGCGCTCGCCCGGCGCCACGGCGCGCCCGAGCCCGCGGAAGTGCCCAGTCCCACCTTCACCCTGGTGCAGACCTACGATCTGGGCGCGGCCGAGGTATGGCATTTCGATCTCTACCGCCTGGAGCGGCCCGAGGACGCGGCCGAGCTGGGCCTGGACGAGGCCCTGGCCGGCGGGGTGACGCTGATCGAGTGGCCCGAGCGTCTGGGCGGGCAATTGCCGCGCGACCGGCTGGACCTGGCGCTCGCCTATGCCGGGCAGGACAAGCCCGGCGCGCGCAGCGCCGTGCTGACCGGCTGCGGCAGCTGGCGCGCGCGGCTCGGCCCGGGTCTCGGCCGTGTCTGACCGAGCGCCGATTATCGACGGGTTCCTCGCCGGCCAGGGCTGGGGCAAGGCCGCGCGCGCCAAGCTGCCGGGCGACGCCTCGTTCCGGCGCTATGTGCGCCTGCGCCGGGACGGGCGCACGGCGCTGCTGATGGACGCGCCGCCGGAGCGCGAGGACGTGCGGGCCTATGTGGCCGTGGCGCGCCTGCTGAAGCGGATGGGATACAGCGCGCCCGCGATCCTGGCCGAGGACCCGAACAACGGGCTGCTGCTGATCGAGGATTTCGGCGACGACACCTATACCGCCGTGCTGGCGCGCGGGCACGACGAAGCGGCGCTCTATCGCCTGGCGGTCGATCTGCTGGTCGACCTGCAACGGCGTTTCGCGCCAGCCGAGGGGGCGGGTCTGCCTCCCTATGACGATCAACGCCTGCTGGCCGAGGTGTCGCTGCTGACGGACTGGTTTCTGCCCGCCGCCACAGGCGGGTCCTTGTCCGCCTCGGATCGCGGCGACTATCTCGGCCTATGGCAAGGCCTGTTCGCCGCCGCGCGCGCCGTCCCCGAGACCCTGGTGCTGCGCGACTATCACATCGACAACCTGATGCTGATCGGCGGCCGGCAGGGGCTGGCGTCCTGCGGCGTGCTCGATTTCCAGGACGCGGTGATCGGCCCCAGCAGCTACGATCTTGTGTCGCTGCTGGAAGACGCGCGGCGCGACATCGCCCCCGGCCTGGCCGGGGCGATGTACAAGCGCTATCTCGACGCGTTCCCCGCGCTCGACCGCGCCCAATTCGCCGCCAGCTACGCGATCCTGGGCGCACAGCGCAGCGCCAAGATTCTGGGCATCTTCACCCGGCTGTGCGTGCGCGACGGCAAGCGCGTCTATTTGCGCCACATCCCGCGGGTTTGGCGTCTGCTGGAGCACGACCTTAAGCATCCCGCCCTTGGCGCGATGCGCGCGTGGTTCGACCGCGCGGTGCCCGCCGCGTTGCGCGGCGTGCCGGCTGGCCTGGCCGCATGAGCCTTAAGCAGGCCGGGCGGCCGGCGCGCGCGATGGTGCTAGCCGCGGGGATGGGCCTGCGCCTGCGGCCCATCACCGACAAGCTGCCGAAGCCGCTGATCGAGATCGGCGGGCGGGCGCTGATCGACCGCGCGCTGGACCGGCTCGAGGACGCGGGGGTGGCCGAAGCCGTCGTCAACACGCACTACATGGCCGAGGCGGTCGAGCGGCATCTGGCTCGGCGCAAGCGCCCGGCGGTGCGGTTCTCGCGTGAGGACGAACTGCTGGAGACCGGCGGCGGCGTGCTGAAGGCCCTGGACAAGCTCGGCGCGGCTCCGTTCTACGTGGTCAACAGCGACATCGCTTGGCTCGACGGGCCCAAGCCCGCGCTCGAGCGCCTGGCGGACGCCTGGAACGACGCGCGCATGGATGCGCTGCTGCTGGTCAATTCCGCCGCGCGCGCCGCGGACTACGAGGGATCGGGCGACTTCTTCATGGCGCCGGGCGGACGGCTGCGCCGGCGCAAGCCGGGCGAGATCGCGCCCTACGTGTTCTGCGGCGTGCAGTTGCTGCACCCGCGTCTGTTCGCCGGCGCCAAACCCGGGCGGTTCTCGCTCAACCTGCTTTACGACCGCGCCGAGGCGGCGGGGCGGCTGTATGCTGTCGTGCATGACGGGGCCTGGTACCACATCGGCACGCCGGCGGGATTGGCGCTCGCGGCGCGCGCGCTGCGGCGCGTCGACCGCAAGAAGTCCTGACGCATGAGCGGCGCATCCGCGCGCCGCGTCTTCACCGTGCCGCCGGGCGCGGCTTTCGCCGATGCGCTCGCCAGGGGCGTCGCCCGGGATTGCGGCGGCGACCCGCTGAAGTTCAACGAATTCACGATCCTGTTGCCGCATCGCCGCGCCGTCCGCGCGGTCGCCGACGCCTTTCTGCGCTGGTCCGAGGGCCGTCCCGCGATCCTGCCGGCGCTCCGTCCCATCGGCGATGTGGACGAGGACGACGCGGCGCTCCTCGGCGACGACCTGGAAGCGGCGATCGACGATCCCGACCTGCCTCCGGCGATCTCCGGGCCGCGGCGGCTGATGCTGCTGACCCGTCTCATCATGGCGCGGCCCGACATGGAGCTCACCGCGGCCCAAGCGCTGCGGCTGGCCCAATCGCTCGCGCGCCTGCTGGATCAGGCGCATACCGAGCGCCGGCCGCTTGCCGGCCTGAAGGACCTGGTGCCCGGGGAATTCGCGGAGCACTGGAAAACGACGCTGGAATTCCTCGCCATCGTCACCGAGCGGTGGCCGCGCCTGCTCGCGGAAGAAGGCGCGATCGACCCGGCCGAGCGCCGCGACAGGGCGCTGGGGCGCCTCGCGGCGCGCTGGCGCGCGTATG
>JBQTIS010000094.1:0-6978 GCA_052387895.1 Rhodospirillales bacterium
TGACGTGCTCCCCTGAATTTCCGCCGGCATGAGATAGAGTCCGCTGATGAGAAGAAGGAGCGGACGATGCGAGGGAGCAGGTTCACGGAAGAGCAGATTATCGGGGTGTTGAAGACGCATGCGGCTGGGGCCAAGACGGCCGATATATGCCGGCAGCACGGGATCAGCGAAGCCACGTTTTACAAGTGGAAGGCGCGCTACGGCGGGATGGAAGTGTCCGATGCGCGGCGGCTGAAGACGCTGGAGGAGGAGAATCGGCGTCTGAAGAAGCTGCTGGCGGAGACGCTGCTGGACAACGCGGCGCTGAAGGACATCGCCTCAAAAAACTGGTGAGGCCTGCGGCCAGGCGACGGGTCGTGGACCACCTGCGGGAGGCCCACGGGATGAGCCAGCGCCGTGCCTGCAGGCTGATCGCGTTCGACCGGACGACGTGCCGGTACCGTTCCCGGCGGCCCGACGATGGGGCGCTGCGGGAGCGGCTGAGGGCCTTGGCGGCGGAACGCCGTAGGTTCGGTTACCGGCGGCTGGGGCTGATGCTGGAGCGCGAGGGGATCGTGTTGAACGACAAGAAGCTGTACCGGCTGTACCGGGAGGAACGGCTGGCCGTGCGCCGGCGCAGAGGCCGGCGGCGGGCGATCGGCCCGCGGTCCCCGATGGCGCTGCCCCAGGGGCCAAACCAGCGCTGGTCGCTGGACTTCGTCTCGGACGCGCTGACCTGCGGGCGGCGCTTCCGCATCCTGACGGTGGTGGACGACTTCAGCCGGGAGTGCGTGACGACGGTGATCGACACGTCGCTGCCGGGCTTGAGGGTGGCCCGGGAGTTGGACCGCCTGGTTGCCGAACGCAGCCGGCCGGCGATGATCGTCAGCGACAATGGAACGGAGCTGACCAGTGCCGCGATCCTGCGCTGGGCCGCCGCGCGGCGCGTGGAATGGCATTACATCCAACCCGGCAAGCCGGTGCAGAACGCCTTCATCGAGAGCTTCAACGGACGCTTGCGCGACGAGTGCCTCAACGAACACTGGTTCGAGAGCCTCGCTGACGCTCGGTCGAAGATCGAAGCCTGGCGCATCGACTACAACACCGTCAGGCCGCACAGCCGGATCGGCAACATCCCGCCGGCGGCTTACGCCAAACTCAGCGCTCCCGGCATGCAACGGGACGGGGCGCTTGAGCAACCCGGGGGCTCCGCGCCCCATCCCGTTGCCCAACCAGCCCAGACGGGCTCAAATAGCGAACAGACTCTACTCATCCCCGGATGAAAGACGGGGAGCACGTCAGCGGCCATAACGAATGAGGGAAGATGTCGAGTTGAACGCCCCTCACATATATGTTAGTATCGCCGCTCGATGGATATCCTGGAGTATGTCGATGCGAGCGGCCGGAGGCCGTTTCGGCGCTGGTTCGACGGGCTTGACTGGGTAGCTGCCGCGAAGGTGCTGACGGCGCTTAGCCGGATGGAGCTGGGCAACCTGTCGAACGCCAAGAGCGTGGGCGGCGGCGTGTACGAGTACCGCATCGATTTTGGCCCCGGCTATCGGCTGTATTTCGGCTATGACGGGCCCAGGGTCGTGATCCTGCTTGGCGGCGGCACGAAGCGGAATCAAAGCAACGACATCGCGACAGCCAATGCCCGCTGGGCCGATTATCGAACGACAAAAGGAGCCGCGACATGGCACTAGCGCGACCCATACGCGAGACGATCGAGCGCCGGCTGAAGAAGGACCCCGGCTTCCGCGAGGCGGTGCTTGAGGAAGGATTGCAGGCGATCCTGAACGGCGAGGTGGAGCTGGGCAAGACGGTGCTGCGGCACTACATCCACGCCACCGGCGGTTTCGAGAAGCTGGCGGCGGGCACCGGCATTCCACCCACCAGCCTGCACCGCATGTTCGGACCGAACGGCAACCCGACGATCAAAAACATGGCCGCGGTCGTGAGCCACTGGCAGAAACGCCACCGCGTAAGGCTGCGCGTGACGGCGCGGCGCTGAAGATTTCCCCTCGCCCACCCGCCTTCGCCAGCGCTTCGGCGGGCGTGGCTCTGGGTAGGCCCGCCCTTCGGCAAGCTCAAGGCTCACCGAGCCTGCGCATCCCTCTCCCCCTTTCAAGGCGCGAGGGGTTCTCTGTTGTGAGACGTCATGGCCGGGCCGTCCGCCGAACCCCCGGGCTGTGACCCGGGGGGAAGGAGGACGAGTCCCGGCCATCCACGTCGCCAAGCCGCTGAATTCATGCCGAGATGGAACGGCGGGCGGACAGCGTGCAGACGCACGACGTGGATGACCGGGACAAGCCCGGTCATGACGATCGTGGGACGAGCGGGAGCGAGTCCCGCCCGGGGCCGATCGAACGATAACCGCGTCGGCATTGGCGTTGGCGGAACCAGAGAACAACTCAACCGGACAGCCGTGGGCTTGATCCGGCCATCAACGCTTGTTTGATCGAGCCAAGAAACCCGGCGTGGATGGCCGCGACACCGAGGGGCGAAGGCCCGAGGCGGCCATGGCCGCGAACGGCCGCCGCCGGTCGAGGTCAATTCATCTCCAGGTCCACGCGCCGGACCGGGGCCAGGCGCGTGAGCGCTTGGTCGATCTCCCGGGCCCCGGGCATGGCGGGTTGCGCGCCGGCCCTGGCGCAGGCGAGCGCGCCCGCGGCCGAGGCGCGCGCCAAAGCGGGCGCCAGGTCCATGCCGGCGTCGAGCGCCGCGGCCAGCGCGCCGGCGAAGGCGTCGCCCGCGCCGGTGGTGTCCACGACCCGGTCCAACTTCAGCGCCGGCACGTGCCAGGCCTTGGCGCCGCGGAACGCCACCGCCCCCTCGTCGCCCAGGGTGACGACCACCGCCGCCTTGCGCCCGCGGCTTAGCCTGCGCGCCGCCTCGACCGCCGGGCCCGGCTCGAAGCCCAGCGCCGCGGCGAGCGCCGGCGCCTCGTGCCGGTTGACGATCAGGACGTTGACGAGGTCGAGCAGCGCGGGCGACACGGGCAGCGCCGGCGCGGCGTTGAGCACGACGCGCGCGCCCTTCGCCGCCGCGCGCCGCGCCAGCGCCAGCACCTCGGCCGCCGGCACTTCCAGGGTGAGCGACAGCACGGTCGCGGGATCGAGCCAGTCCTCGGGCACGGCCGCGGCGCTCAAACCCGCGTTGGCGCCGGGCGCGACCGCGATCTGGTTTTCGCCCGAATCGGACACGGCGATCAGCGCCACGCCGGTGGCTGCATCCGCCCGCTCGACCCGCGAGATATCCACCCCCTCGCTTTCCAGCAGCGCCAGGGCGGGCGCCGCGAAGGCGTCGCGCCCCACCCGCGCCACCAGCCGTACGCTCGCCCCGCCGGCGCGGCGCGCGGCCAGGGCCTGGTTCGCGCCCTTGCCGCCGGGCGCGGTTTCCAGCCCCGCCGCGCCGAGCGCGGTTTCCCCCGGCCCGGGCAGGCGCGCCACGCGTACGGTCAAGTCCAGATTGATCGCGCCGAACACCAGGACCGCCATCGCCCCCACCCCCCGAGTTCCCTTTTCCCGGCGTTTTTCGAAAGCCCGCGTTTCGCGGCGCCGGTCATGCCCGAATGTATCGCAGGGCGGCGGCCTGCGCTCTTGTTGTCGGCGCGGGTTTTGGCTAGGTTAACCCCAGGAAAAGCCGTCCGTTCCCGCCCGTTCCTCCCGCGCGGCCGTACGGCCGTCCACCGCAGCAAGGACTGAAAGACCGATATGGACCTGGCATCGATCCGTAGGGCGTACAAGCGCTACGCGGGCATGTACGACGTCGCCTTCGGCGCGGTCATGAACCCCGGGCGCAAGCTGGCGGTGCAGACCGCGAACCGCAGGCCGGGCAGCCGCGTGCTGGAAGTGGGCGTGGGCACGGGCCTGGCGCTGCCGCTCTATCGCCGCGACGTCAGGGTGGTGGGCATCGATTTGAGCCCCGAGATGCTGGCGCGCGCGCGCGAAAAGGTCGCCGAGGAGGGCCTTGCCAACATCGAAGACCTGATCGAGATGGACGCCGAGAACCTGGCGTTCGACGACCATTCGTTCGACACGGTGATCGCGATGTACGTCGCCTCGGTGGTGCCGCATCCCGACCGGCTGATGGCCGAGATGCGCCGGGTGTGCAAGCCCGACGGCGACATCATCATCGTCAACCATTTCACGTCGGAAGGCGGGCCGTTGCGCGCGGTCGAGTTCCTGATCAACCCGCTGTCGCGCACGCTGGGCTGGCGGCCAGAATTCGAGCTCGGGCCCCTGTTCGAGGCCGCCAACATCGAGGTGAAGTCGATCCGCAACGCGCGGCCGGTCGGCATGTTCAAGGTGATCCACTGCCGCAACGCCCCAGCGCGCGCCGGGGTCAAGACGCGCGACGCCGAGGCCTATCAGCCGATGGACCAGGCGGTGCTGGCCCCGGCGGCGCGGCGCTCGCATCGCGGCTGACCGGGGCGACGTCCGCCCAGTCCTTATCTTCCCGCCGTTCGATTCCCGCCGCCGATTTGCCGGGCGGTTTTCGCCCGCTATGGCGGCCCCGGTATGGCGGCTGCGCGGGGCGATGTGCTTGAATGCCGGCGATGGATCGCAAAGCGCCCGCGTCCGCGCCGCTCGACCAGCAGGGCTTCCGCGCCGCGCTGGGGCGGTTCGTCACCGGCGTGACGGTGGTGACCGCGCTGGACCCGTCGGGCAAGCCCGTGGGGCTGACCGTCAACTCGTTCAACTCGGTGTCGCTGGATCCGCCCCTGGTGCTGTGGAGCATCGACCGGCGCGGCACGTTCTTCGGCGCGTTCGCGGCCGCGGACCGCTTCGCCGTCAACGTGCTGGGCGTGGGACAGAAGCAGCTGGCGCGGCGCTTCGCCGGCGCGCCCAAGGGGCGGTTCGACGGGGTGGCGGCCGAGCCGGGGCTCGACGGCATTCCGCTCATCAAGGGCTGCATCGCCTGGTTCGAGTGCTTGACGCGCCAGCGCGTGGACGGCGGCGACCACCTGATCCTGGTGGGCCTGGTCGAGCGCTTCGCCCAAAGCCCGGGCCAGGAGCTTTTGTATTTCGGCGGCGACTACGGCGCGGCCAGGGCGCTGTAGCCATCGCGGCCTTTTTCCGCTTTTTCGCCATGGCCGCCCCCGGACTTGATCCGGGCACGACCAGCACGGTTCCGCAGGGCTACGCGGCAGCGATCCCTCAGTCCTTCACCGGCCCTCAGTCCTTCACCGGCACGGTGTAGTTGAGGCCCATGCGCCCGCCGTCGGGATAGACGGTCTGGCCGGTGATGTAGGAGGCGTCGTCGCTGGCCAGGAACAGCGCCACCGCCGCCACCTCGGCCGGGTCGCCGGGGCGGCCCATGGGCGTGCGCGACATGATCTTGCGCCGCGCGGCGTCGTCGACCATCACCTTCTTCAGCATCTCGGTGGCGATGCTGCCCGGGCCGACGCCGTTGACGCGGATGCCGTGGGGCGCCAGCGACTGGGCCATCACGTTGGTCAGCTGGTTGACCCCGCCCTTGCTGACGACATAGGGCGCGATGTTGGGGATCGCCAGCACCGCGTTGACCGACGACATGTTGACGATCGCGCCGCCGCCTGCGCCGCCGGATCGGGCCTGTTTCACCATTTGCCGCGCCGCCGCCTGGCCGCACAGGAAATAGCCCTTCAGGTTCACGCGCAGCACGCGGTCGAAATCCTCTTCCTTGAGGTCGAGGAACTCGGCGGCGTGGACGATGCCGGCGTTGTTGACCAGCACGTCGAGCCGCCCATGCGCCTCGACCGCCGCTTCGACCAGCGCGTCGGCGTCCTTTTTGCTGCCGGTGTCGGCGTGGACGTACAGGCAGCCCCGGCCGATCGCCTTGGCCGCCGCCCGGCCCTTGGCGTCGTCGACGTCGCAGATCACGACCTTGGCGCCCTCCTGGGCGAAGCGCTCGGCCACCGCGCGGCCGATGCCCTGGGCGGCGCCCGTGACGATGGCGACCTTGTCCTTCAGGCGCATGTCAGGCCATCCGCCCGCGGGCATAGCCGACTTCGCGCAGCGACTCGGCGATCTCGGGCAGGATCGCGGGATCGTCGATCGTGGCCGGGGCCTTGTAATCCTGCCCGTCGGCGATCTTCTGCATGGTGCCGCGCAAAATCTTGCCCGAGCGGGTCTTGGGCAGGCGCTTGACCACGGTGGCCACCTTGAAGAACGCGACCGGGCCGATGCGCTCGCGCACCATCCTGACGGTCTCGGCCACGATCTCGGCGTTCGCGCGCCGGACCCCGGCCTTCAAGACCAGGAAGCCCAGCGGCACCTGGCCCTTCAGCTGGTCGGCCGCGCCGATCACCGCGCATTCCGCCACGTCGGGATGCGCCGCCAGCACCTCTTCGATCGCGCCGGTCGAGAGCCGGTGCCCGGCGACGTTGATGACGTCGTCGGTGCGAGTCATCACGAACACGTAGCCGTCCTGGTCGATGAACCCGGCGTCGCCGGTCTGGTAGTAGCCGGGAAACTCCTTCAAGTACGAGTCGACATAGCGCCGGTCGGCGTTCCACAGCGTGGGGAAGCACGCCGGCGGCAGCGGCAGCTTGACCGCGATCGAGCCGATGTCGCCGGGTTTGGCCGGTTTGCCCGCGCCGTCCAGCACCCGCACGTCGTAGCCGGGCGAGGGCTTGCCGGCCGAGCCGGGCTTGACCGGCATGAGGCCCAAGCCCGCGAAATTGCCGCAGATCGCCCAGCCCGTCTCGGTCTGCCACCAGTGGTCCACCACCGGCACCTCGAGCTTGTCCTCGGCCCACAGCAGCGTGTCGGGGTCGCAGCGCTCGCCCGCCAGGAACAGCGTGCGGAACTTCGTCAGGTCGTAGTTGCGGATCAGCTCGCCGTTCGGATCGTCGCGCTTGATCGCGCGGAACGCGGTCGGCGCGGTGAACAGCGCCGCCACCTTGTGCTCGGCGATCACGCGCCAGAACGCGCCGGCGTCGGGCGTGCCGACGGGCTTGCCCTCATACAAGACCGAGGCGCAGCCGTAGATCAGCGGCGCGTACACGATGTAGGA
>JBQTIS010000095.1:0-4553 GCA_052387895.1 Rhodospirillales bacterium
GATCACGGCTGCGACCCGAGCTGGACCGGCACCGACCACACGCGCGAATACGTGCCGGTCCTGGCTTTCGGCCCGGCTTGCAGACCGGCCGCCCTCGGCCGGCGCGACAGTTTCGCGGATATCGGGCAGACCCTGGCGCGGCACCTGGGCCTCGCGCCGCTCGGGCACGGCAAGGCGTTCTGAAAGATCGCAATGGCGCGCTACGCCGGCTCTTTTTCGCCGTCGTCCAAGCGCTTGCCGTCCAGGTCCTTCTTGTCGCGGCTCGAATCGAATCGGTTCACCGTCTTCTCGGCCGCGCTGCGCCCGAACTTGAGGCGATGCTCCGCCGCCAGGCGCTCGGCGCGCGCCCGCTCCTTGCGCTTGCGGATTGCGTTCAGATTTACGATGTCGCCCATTGCCGATAACCGTCCCTGGCGTCCACCCCTTTCTAGCTTAGCGCAAATGCCGTAGGGTTCAATATCGGCGATGGCGGGATGAACGGCCGCGGCCCCGCCCGGGCCGCGAATTAAGGCAGGGCCGGAAAACGCGGGGCCGAAACCGCGGGAAAGGCGTGCGCGCCGGGCGGTCTGCCGCGATCCCGGGCGCGGCCGTCGAACGGGACGGAGCCAATCGATATGCGCAAGGTGCTGTACGGGCTGATCGGCGTCGTGGTGGTGGCCGTGGCGGCGGCGCTGGTCCTGCCCAGCCTGATCGACGCGCGCGCGCTGGTCCGGCCGGTGCTGCAATCGGTCAAGGACCAGACCGGGCGCGAGGTGCGCCTGGGATCGATCGGCCTGTCGTTGCTGCCGCCGGCGGCGACCCTGGGCGACCTGGCCGTCGCCAACATCCCGGGCGCCGCCAATCCCGACATGCTGCGGGTGAAAAGCGCCGAGGTGCGCGTGGCGCTGCTGCCGCTGCTCTCGGGCCGGGTCGAGGTCTCCAGCATCGCCATCGCGGACCCGGTGGTCGCGATCGAGACGCTCCGGGACGGCCGCTCCAGCCTGGATTTCCCGAAGCGCGATGCTTCCGGCGCGCAGGCCGACGTGCGGCTGGACCAGGTTGCGGTCAGGAACGGGCTTGTGATCCTGCGCGACGCTGGGGGCGGCGAACGGCGCATCGAGGCCATCAACGCGACCGCCGCGGCCGAATCCCTGTCCGGCCCGTTCCGCGCCAAGGGATCGGCCAGGACCATGGGCATCGCGGTCAATCTCGACGCCGCCGCCGGACGGCTGGAGCCGGGCAAGCCCACGCAAATCAATCTCGCGCTCGACGGCGCGGGCGCGCGGGCGCAGTTCCAGGGAACGGCGACATCCCCTGCCGCTCCTGGCCCCAACGCCGCTGCCGCGATCGCCGGCAAGTTCGCGCTCACAGCCGCCAATCTTGCGTCCTTCGCCGACCAGCTGAACGCGGGCGGCGCGGCGCTGCCGCCCCTGGCCGCGCAGGCTTTCGCGATGGAAGGCAGCGTCAAGGGCACGACCGGCCAGATCTCGGCGCCCGACATCGCGGTGACCTTGGGCGAGATGCGGGGCACGGGCGCCTTGGCGCTGGGACTGGGCCAGCGCACGACCGTGCAACTGGCGCTCAATCTCGGGCGCATCGACCTCGACAAGCTTCTGGCGCAGGCCGGCGCGCCCGCGCCTGCTTCCGCCGCCGCCAAGGCGCTGCCGCCGCAAGCCGCCGGCGCGCCGGCCGGCCCCGCGATCCCGCCCGATCTGGTGGCCGCGATCGACATCGGCATCGAGGCGATCGCCTATCGCGGCCAGGCGATGCAGCAGGCGCGGCTGTTGCTGGACGTCGTCAACGGCGTCGCCACGGTCAAGCAGCTGGGCGCGCGGCTGCCGGCGGGTTCCAGCGTGCTGGTGGCCAATCTGCCGCTGCCGCTGGGCGGTCAGGCCCCGGCCATTCCCGACGGGCGGGTCGAGGCGCATTCCGACAATCTGCGCGGCCTTTTGGAATGGCTGGGCGCCGATTTGTCGTCGATCCCCGCGGGCCGCGTCGGGCGTTTCGATCTCAAGGCGTCCGTACGCAGCGACGGGCGGACCGTGCAGATCGCCAATCTCGACGCCACGCTCGATTCCTCGCGGCTCACGGGCGGCGCGTCGATGGCCTGGCGGGGACGGCCGGGCCTGGGCGTGCGCGCCAATCTCGACCGCATCAATCTCGACGCCTACCTGCCGTGCGCCGGCGCCAAGGCAAGGCCCGCGGCGGCCCCGGCGGGCGCGCCGGGCGGCTCGCTGCAAGCGCTCGAGAGCTTCGATCTCGACCTCTTGGCCGAGGTCGGCACGCTCACCTGGCGCGAAACGCCGATCCAGGGCGTCAAGCTGGCGATGGACCTGGTGGGCGGCAGGCTCAACGTGAAGGAACTCAGCGCCCGCGACTTGGCCGGCGCGCAAGGGGAGCTGAAGCTCCAGGCCGACAAGCTTTCGACCAACCCCGCGTTCTCGACCGCCTACAGCCTGCGCGCGCCCGACTCGCGCCGGCTGATCAAGTTCATGAGCGGCGTTGACGCGCCGCCGGCCGCGGGCGCTGCCGGGGCGCTGAGCCTTTCCGGCACCGCCGCCGGCACGCGCGACGAGTTCAAGATCGACACGGCGATGCAGGGCCTGGGCGGGCAGGCGCGGATCGCGGGGTCGCTGGCGCAGTTGACGCAACAGGCGCCCAAGGTGGATCTCGGCATCGACGCGGCTTTCCCGGAGCTGAGCCCGGTGCTGGTCGCCTTCGCCGGGACCGCGGCCAAGCACGGGCAGCAGAAGTTGGGGCCGGTGTCGCTGAAATCGCGGCTGGTCAATACCGGGCCCGACTCGATCGCGCTGCGCCAGACCGAGCTCAAGGCGTTCGGCGGCGCCATGACCGCGGAAGGCACGGTGGGCAAGCTTTTGACGCCGGAGCCGTCGGTCGATCTGGCGCTGGCGATCAACCTGCCGAGCCTCAGGCCGCTCTTGACCGCCTTCAACCCCGATCCGCAGCTGATGGCGATGGCCGACCAATTGGGCGCGCTCAACGTCGCGGGCAAGGCCGCGGGCAGCGCCCGGAAGATGACGCTGCGCGACGCGGCGATGAAGGGCCTGGGCGGCGCGGTCAGGCTTGGCGGCGACATCCTCGACATGGGCCGGCGCTACGACCTTTCCGCCGACATCCAGGGCTTCAATGTCGGGCCGCTGATCGCGGCGCTGCCCGGGCCGGTGATGACGGCGCCCGGCGCCCGGCAGCTTGGTCCCATGACCGGCAAGGTCGCGATCAAGGGCCCGCTCGACAACCTTTCCGTGGGCATGCAGAACCTGGCGATGCGCGGCTTCGGCGGCACGATGGCGCTGAACGGCAGCGTCGCCGACGCGGCCGAGCCTTCGCGCAAGCTCGACCTGACTTTCGACCTCGACAAGGTCGAGCTCGGCCAGATGATCGCGGCGTTTCCCGCCGCGGGCGCCTCGCCGGCCCTGGCAGCGGGATTGCGGACCGCCACGATCAAGGGCGCGGTGAAAGGCGCGGGCAACTCGCCGTCGCTGACCCTCAACCCGGCCACGGTCCAGGCCTTCGGCGGCACGGTCGCGGTCAACGGCACGGTCAGCGACGCCGCTTCGCCCGCCGCGAAATACGACCTTACCGCCAGCGCCAACGTGCCGAGCCTCCACCAGATGCTCGCCGCCTTCTACCGGCCCGCGATGCAGATGGCGGGACCGCTGAAGTTCGACAACGTGCGGCTGGTCGGCGACGGCAAGCGCGTGCGGATCGACAACCTGGTCGGGATTCTCGGACCCATGGGCGTCAGCGCCCAGGGCTTCTTCACGCTCGACGGCAAGCGGCCGAGGTTGGAGATGGAGCTGAAGACCTCGGGCGAGCTGTTCGTCGACGCGTTCCTGCCCTTGGACGTCCAGCGCCGCGGCGACCTCATGCCGTATTGGCGCATGCTATTCCCCGGCCTGCTGCCGGCGGCCGACGAACGCGTCGTCCAGCTGGCGCAAACCCAGGCCGCGCCCGCGCCGCAGGCCCAGCCCTACAAGCCCGTGCAGATCGCGGCCCCGCCGCCGCCCAACGCGCCGGTGGACCCGCGCTGGTCGCGCGCGCCGTTCAATCTCGACGGCCTCAAGGCCTACGACGCCAATCTCAAGCTCTCGGGCGTCCAATCCATCCGCTTCCGCAACTATTCGGCGCAGAATCTGACCGCGCTGGTCACGGTCGCCGACGGCGTGGCGACCGTCTCGAAGATCGCGGGAACCGCGTTCGGCGGCGGGCTTGCCGGCGACATCGCCTTCAATGCCAACAACGTGCCGCGCGGCGACCTGCGCCTGACGCTGACCCGCGCCAACGCCCACGAACTGATGAAGGCGGTCGCCAACAACGACAAAGTGGATGGCTGGATTTCCACCGACGCCAAGTTCCAGTTCCAGGGCCGCAACGAGGCCGAGACCGTGTCGTCGCTCAACGGCGGCGCGGCGCTGCAAGGCGACGTCAAGGCGCGCATCAGCGGCACCGAGCGGCTGCTGGTCGGCGGCGTGCAGGGGCTGGGCGGCCTGTTGGGCGGCACGAACGACTCGGCGGCGCAGACCATGACCTCGTTGAGCGGCGGCAAGTCCAGC
>JBQTIS010000096.1:0-8446 GCA_052387895.1 Rhodospirillales bacterium
ATGTCGTGGTGTGGGAGTCCGACGGCCCGACCAGCGTTTACGGCCAACGCTACGACGCCAACGGAACCAAGGTCGGCGCGGAGTTCGTCGTCAACACGACGACCACAGGCACCCAGGCCGCCCCGGCAGTCGCCGGATTGGCCGGCGGCGGCTTCGTCGTGGTCTGGGATTCGAACGACGCCGGCAAAGACTACGCGCGATCTATGGACAGCGCTACGGCGCCAATGGCGTAAAGGTCGGCGCCGAGTTCATGGCCAGTTCGATGTCCGACAGCGGCAGGACCACCCCCGACGTCGTGGAGCTGAGCGGCGGCGGCTTCGTCGTGGTCTGGCAGTCGAGCGGCCAGGACGGCAGCAGCTGGTCCGTCTATATGCAGCAGTACGACGCCGCGGGCGTCAAGATCGGCACGGAAACGCGCGTCAACACTACGACGTCCAACGCCCAGGAGGCGCCGGCGATCGCCGCGCTCAACAACGGCGGGTTCGTCGTCGCCTGGGAATCGACCGCACAAGACGGTGATCTCGACGGCGTCTATATGCAACGGTACGACGCCTCGGGCGCCAAGGTGGGCAGCGAGGTGCGGGTCAATACGGTCACCGCCAAAGACCAGTCCAAGCCCGCGATCACGGTGCTGGAAAGCGGCGAGTATGTCGTCGCCTGGCAGTCGAAGGACCAGGACGGCGGCAACTGGGGCGTCTACGCCCAGCGCTACGCCGAGAACGGCACGGCCCAGGGCGTCGAGTTCCGGGTGAACACGACCACCTCCGACGAGCAGCGGGGCGTATCGCTGACCGCCCTGTCGGACGGCGGGTTCGCCGCGGTCTGGCAGTCGAACCTTCAGGACGGCGGCAGCTGGGGCGTGTACTTGCAGCGCTACGACGCCTCGGGCGTCAAGGTGGGCAGCGAGACGCTGGTGAACACCACCACCTCGAACGCGCAGCAGGCGCCCTCGATCGACACGCTGGCCGACGGCACCCTGGTCGTGAGCTGGGAGTCGAGCGGCCAGGACGGCAGCGGCTACGGCGTCTACAACCGCGTGTACGACGCCAGCAACCAGGCGGCCGGCGCCGTGACCTTGACCGGCGACGCCGGCAACGACAGCTTCAAGGGCACCGGCTTCGCCGACACGCTGTCCGGCGGCGCCGGCAACGACCGCCTCGAGGGCGGGTCGGGCACCGACCGGCTCAGCGGCGACGCGGGCGACGACACCCTGTTGTGGGACGGCGTGGACAGCATCCTCGGCGGCTCCGGCACCGACACGCTGTCGCTTTCCAGCGGCAACATCGATCTGTCCAGCTTCACGGGAACCATCACCGGAATCGAGAAGGTCGACCTCGCGGCCTCGACCGGCGCCAACACGCTGACCCTGACCGCGCAGGACGTGCTGAACGTCTCCGACACCGACACGATGACGGTGCTTGGCACCGCGGCCGACAGCGTGAACGCGGGCAGCGGCTGGACCGACGGCGGCCTCGACGGCCAGGGCAACCACGTCTACACCAAGTCGGTCCTGGGCGTGCTGGCGACCCTGGTCGTCGACACCGACATCACCGTCAACTCGAACATCCTGTCGTAATACGCGGCCGTTCCGTTCGGGCTCCGCGGCCGGGATTCGGCCCGGGGTTGCGGGCGGCTTCGGCGTCGGCCACTGTTCATGGGCCATGAACGAGGCCGATTCCCCCTCTCCCGCGGCCCTGCTCGCGGGCGTCAAGGTGCTGGACCTCACCAACGTGTTGGCGGGGCCGTTCGCGGTGTTCCAGCTCGCGCTGCTCGGCGCCGAGGTGATCAAGGTCGAGGCGCCGGGGACCGGCGATTTGGCGCGCGTGCTGGGGCCCGATCCCACGCTCAACCAGCGGCTGATGGGGACCTCGTTCCTGGCGCAGAACGCCGGCAAGCGCTCGATCGCGCTCGACCTCAAGCACGCCGAGGGGCGAGCGGTGCTGCTGGACCTCGCGCGCCGGGCCGACGCGCTGATCGAGAATTTCCGGCCCGGGGTGATGGCGCGGCTCAAGCTCTCGTGGGACGAGCTCAGGGCGGTCCGCCCCGCGCTGGTCTATTGCAGCATCTCCGGCTTCGGCCAGGAGGGCGCGCTTCGGGGCAACCCGGCCTACGACCAGATAATCCAGGGCATGTCGGGGGTGATGAGCGTGACCGGCGACCGGCGCTCGGCCCCGTTGCGCGCGGGCTATCCCGTGGCCGACACCACCGGGGGCCTGACCGCGGCCTTCGCGGTGGCGGCCGCCCTGTTCGACGCAAAGCGGTCGGGCAAGGGGCGCCATATCGACGTGTCGATGCTGGCTTCCGTTTTGGCCACGCTGGGCTGGCCGGTGTCGAATTTCCTGATCGCCGGGGTCGAGGGCCGGCCCCTGGGCAACGACAACGTGACCGCCTCCCCCAGCGGCGCGTTCCGCTGCGCCGACGCGACGATCAACATCGCCGCCAACAAGCAGGAGCAGTTCGAGGCGCTCGGCCGGACGATCGGCCGGGCGGACTTGGCGGCCGACAAGCGCTTCCTCGAGCGCGACGACCGCATCAAGAACCGCGCCGCGCTGACCGCCGAGATCGAGCGCTCGCTGGCGCGGGCGCCGGCCGGGGAATGGGTGGAGAAGCTCAACCGGGCGGGGGTGCCGGCCGGGCCGGTGTTAAGCGTGCCCGAGGCCCTGGCGCTGGCCCAGGCGCAGACCCAAGACCTGACGCAGACCTTCCCCGGCGCGCCGGCAATAGACCGCGACTTGCAGGTGATCCGCGGCGGCTCCCGCGTCGCACGCGCGGGCCGGGCCGAGCGCCCCGCGGTCGGCCGCCCGCCGCCCACCCTGGGCCAGCACACCGACGAGATCCTGGGCGAGTTGGGCTATGACGGCGCCAGGATCGCCGCGCTGCGCGCGTCCGGGGCGGTGGCGTAAGCCCCGGTCGTAGAACCGCGGCGGGCTCTTGGCGGCGGCGCCCTGCGGCTTGTCGCGGTTGATCCAGAGCTGCGCGCCGGTCCTTGCGGGACGATCCCACCGGGTTTGATCGAGATCAATGCCGGGGGCGGAAATCCGGCGCTAGGTTTTCCGTGGTGGCGTAGGTGGGGTCGAGTAGCTGGGTGTGTGCGATGCCCTTGCTGCAATGGCTTGACGAGTACGAAATCGGCATCCCCCTGGTCGATCGCGAGCATATCGCCTTGATCGCCGTGATCAACCTGTTGGGCGACCGGCTCGACGCCCGGTACGGGGCCGCGGAGATCCGCCAGACCCTGGGCGAGATCCGCATGCTGATCGCCGCGCATTTCGGCAACGAAGAGCGCATCATGCGCGAGATGCGCTACGACCAATACGCCGAGCACAAAGCCGACCACGACCGGCTGTTGGGCGAGATCGCCGAGATCGTCGCCGGGTTCGAGCGCGGCGCGACGGCCGACGGCCGCGTGGAGCTGGGCGAGCGCGTGGGCCGCTGGTTCGCCCGCCACTTCGAGAAGTTCGACGCCCGCCTGCACACCCTGGCCGAGGCTCCGCGCGCGGCCCTGCGCGAGTAGCGGGCGAAGCCCGGGGCGCGGAAGCGAGCCCGCCCGTGCTGGCGAACCCCTCTCCCCAGGGCGCGGCGGCGATCGCCGTCGCCACCGCCCGTCGCGCCCCCTTCCCACCCCCTGTCCCAACCGGCTAGTCTCGCCGACATAAATCAAGCCTCTGGACCGTTATCCCAAGTGGAAACCGCGCCCCAGGGGCCAACCAAGGCTCTTTCAATCGGGAGGAACCAGATGACCATCACCCGCCGCCAAATCCTGGAAACCGCCATGGCGACGCCGGCCGCCTATGCCGCCCTGGGCGGCTTCGGCGCCCTTGGCCCCTTCGGGGGCCTCGCCCACGCCCAGGCCGTCGACACCCTCAAGATCTTCGGGCCGGCCGCGCCGGGCGGGGGCTGGGACGGCACCGCGCGCGCGATGGAGCAGGCGATGAAGGCCGCGGGGCTGATCAAGACCGCGCAGATCACCAACACGGGCGGGGCCGGCGGCGCCGTGGGCCTGCCCGAGTTCGTCAACCAGTGGAAGGGCCAGCCCAACGCCCTGATGGTCGCGGGCATGGTGATGGTCGGCGCGCTGATCACCAACAAGTCGCCGATGCGCATCACGCAAACCGTGCCGATCGCCAAGCTGACCGAGGAGCTCGAGGTGGTGGTGGTGCCGGCCGCCAGCCCCCACAAGGATATGAAGTCCCTGGTGGCCGCGCTCAAGGCCGATCCCGGCAAGGTCTCGATCGCCGGCGGCTCGGCCGGGGGCACCGACCACATCCTGGCGGGCCTGATCGCCAAGGCCGTGGGCGTGGATCCCAAGAAGATCGCCTACGTCGCCTATGCCGGGGGCGGGCCGGCCACCGCGGCCATCGTCGGCAACCAGGTCCAGGCCGGCATCTCGGGCTGGGGCGAGTTCGCCGAGCAGGTCAAGGCCGGCAAGATGCGGGCGCTGGCGGTCTCGGGCGAAAAGCGCGTGCCGGGAACCGACGTGCCGACGCTGAAAGAGGCGGGCGTCAACGTGGCGCTGGTCAACTGGCGCGGCGTGTTCGCGCCGCCGGGCGTCTCCGACAAGGACAAGAAGGCGATCACCGAGCTGGTCAACAAGATGGCGGCGTCGAAGCCGTGGAAGGAAATCTGCGACAAGCAGAACTGGGCCCAGAGCGTGGTGGTGGGCGACGCCTACGCCAAGTTCATCGAGGCCGAGAACAAGCGCATCGGCGACGTGCTGAAGGACCTCGGTTTGGCGAGCTAGGGAACTTTCTCGCACCCCTCGCCGCTATATTGGAGTCCCCTCCCCCTCGATGAGGGAGGGTTGGGGTGGGGGTGGCGTACGGCATGACAAGAAAACCCGCCTGGCCCGAGAGCGCCGTCGGCGCCGCCGTGCTGGCGCTCTCGGCCGTGGTGCTGTGGGAAACCGCCGCCGCGCCCGCCTCGCCTTCCTACGCGCAGGTGGGGCCGGCGGCTTTCCCCTACGGCGTCGGCGCGGGGCTGGTTCTGATCGGCGCGCTGCTGGTGGCCGCGGGCCTCAGGGGCGGCTGGCGCGACCCCAAGACCGAAGCGGAAAACGGCCCGCCGCGATTGCGCCCGTTCCTGTGGGTTGCGCTCGGGCTTCTGGTCAACGCGGCGCTGATCCCGTATCTCGGCTTCATTCTTTCCTCCATCGCGCTGTTCCTGTGCATCGCGCGCGGCTTCGGCTCGCGAAGGGTCGCGCGCGACCTCGTCTGGGGCGCGTCGCTCTCTTTCGCCGCCTATCTCGGCTTCGCCAAGCTGCTCGCGATCCGGCTCGGCGACGGACTGATCGAGCGATTCCTGTAGATGGACACGCTCGCCCAGCTCGCCCACGGCTTCGCCATCGCGCTGACCCCCGTCAACCTCGCCTGGGCCTTTTCCGGGGTATTTCTCGGCACCGCCGTCGGCGTCTTGCCGGGCCTGGGGCCCGCGTTGACGATCGCGCTGCTGCTGCCGTTGACTTTCCAGGTTCCCGCGACCTCGGTCTTCATCCTGTTCGCCGGGATTTATTACGGCGCGAGGTATGGCGGGTCGACGACGTCGATCCTGCTCAATACGCCCGGCGAGTCGGCGACGATCGTGACCGCGCTCGAGGGCAACAAGATGGCCAAGCGCGGGCGCGCGGCGGCGGCGCTGGCGACCGCGGCGGTGGGTTCCTTTGTCGCGGGTACAATAGGCACGCTGGGGATAACGTTCCTGGCGCCTGTCGTGGTTGAGTTCGCGCTCAGGTTCGGCCCGGCGGAATATTTTTCGCTGATGGTGCTGGCGTTCGTGACCGTCTCGGCGGTGCTCGGCAACTCGGCGCTCAGGGGCATGACCAGCCTGTTCTTCGGCATCTGGCTGGGGCTGATCGGCGTGGACCTTCAGACCGGCCAGGCGCGCGTCACCTTCGGCGTGCCCGAGCTGCTGGACGGCATCAACGTGATCGTGGTGGCGGTGGGCCTGTTCGCGGTGGGCGAGGCGCTGTTCCTGGCGCTGCACCCGCCCGCGCGCGGCGACGGCGAGGTGATGCGCGTGACCGGCAGCCTGTGGCTGTCGCGCGAGGACTGGAAGCGCAGCTGGCCCGCCTGGCTGCGCGGCTCGCTGATCGGCTTTCCCATCGGCGCGATGCCGGCGGGCGGCGCCGAGGTGCCGACGTTCCTGAGTTACTACGTGGAAAAGACGCTCTCCAGGCCCAAGGACGAGTGCGGCCACGGCGCGATCGAGGGCGTGGCGGGGCCCGAGGCCGCCAACAACGCCTCGGCCGCGGGCGTGCTGGTGCCGATGCTCTCGCTCGGGCTTCCGACCTCGGCCACCGCCGCCATCATGCTCTCGGCGTTCCAGAGCTACGGCATCCAGCCCGGGCCGCTGCTGCTGCAGAACCAGGGCGAGCTGGTGTGGGGCCTGATCGCGAGCCTTTACATCGGCAACGCCATGCTGCTGGTGCTGAACCTGCCGCTGGTGGGCTTGTGGGTGAAGATCCTGCGGATTCCCACGCCCCTGCTCTACGGCGGCATTTTGGTGTTCGCGACCATCGGCACCTACGGCATCAGCCAGAGCGCGGTGGATTTGGTGCTGCTCTACGCCATCGGCGCGGCCGGCTACGCCATGCGGCGGTTCGATTTCCCCGCGGCGCCGGTGATCATCGGCATGATCCTGGGGCCGCTGGCGGAGCAGGAGTTCCGCCGCGCCATGACCATCAGCCAGGGTGACATGGGCGCGTTCGTGTCGCTCGGCGAGCACCCGATCTCGGTGGTGCTGCTGATCCTGGCGGCCGTGGCGCTCTTGTGGGGGCCGGTGAGCGGGGCGGTGCAGAGAGCGCGGCAGGGGCGGTAGGGAAGCCAGCCTTCTTAAGTGACTTTGTTCGTAAAGAGTTCGATGTGGGCGATAGCTTTCCTAGCGCTCCAATATCGCGATGGAAACGAAACAGCTCACCAATACACGGCGGTGATCGCTATGCTATTCTAGCGGTGGGAGTTGCCCGATGCCCATAAAGCTAGTTGTTGCCGTCACGGATTATGGTTGGTTTCTACAACTCCGCGAGCGGGCTGATATCGCTGAAGTAAATTTCTGGGCTCCGTCTGGTGAACGCCCCTTCCGAGCTCTTCAACCTGGCGAATTGTTCCTATTCAAATTGAAAGCGCCTCACAACGCAATCGTTGGCGGCGGCGTCTTTGTGTACGCAAATACGATGCCCTGCTCTCTGGCATGGGACACTTTTCAAGAAGCAAATGGCGCACGGTCACTGCCGGAAATGCGACAGCGAATCGCACGGTTGCGTAATTCTAACCCAGGAGACCGCAGCGACTTTTTGATCGGATGCCGCATCCTTGCGCAGCCATTTTTCTTGAATGACCGAGATTGGATTTCCGTTCCTGAGAGCTGGTCGCGCACAATTGTTTCTTTCAAGACCTATTCAACGGACGAAACTGACGGTGCAGCGCTTTGGCATCAGGTTCAGGACCACATGGAACAGACCGAGCGCCGAAGCTTCGGCGCTCGGGACCCACGGCAACGGTACGGCGACCCCGTTCTGGTCAAGCCGCGCTTGGGGCAAGGCGCCTTTCGTATTCTCGTTACCGACCTCTACAACCGCCGCTGCACCATCACTGGCGAGCGGACATTGCCCGCGCTCGAAGCTGCTCATATTCGGCCATTCGGCGAAGGTGGCGATCACGAACCCACCAACGGCCTGCTTTTGCGCCGCGACATTCATAGATTATTCGATAGGGGCTATGTGACCGTGACTCCGGATCTACAATTCATGGTTAGCCGCCGCATTCGCGAGGAGTACGAAAATGGCCGCGCGTATTATGAATTGAGCGGGAGGCCAATAGTGCCGCCGAAACGGGCCGATCAACAGCCCGATGAATCGGCGCTCCGGTGGCACAACACTGAAATATTTCTCGGCTGATTTCGGTTGCGTTGCTCGGAATATTTTCGTGACGCGGTACACTTCAAGCTACCCTTCTTGCGAAGGACTTGATGCGGGCGGCCGCGACGCGCTTGCGCGCGCGAGCGAGGTCGAAGTTCACCTGCATCTTTAGCCAAGTGTCGGCCGTTCCGCCGAACGCCATTTCCAGGCGCAGGGCCATCTCGGGAGTGTTGGCGCTCAATGAGTTGACGAATCGTGGGCCAGACGCGTTTGTCGGCTCAACAGATTATCCTTAAACTACGGCAGAATTGGGAGAGCGCATGCCCCGCCTGTCGCCGCCGTCCGCGCTCACGCATATCGCCCCTCGCCTGCCGGGCTTCGGGCTGGGACGGGAGTTCTATGCCTCGCCCGCCGTGTTCGCGGCGGAGATGGAGGCGGTGTTCGCGCGCGCCTGGATGTTCGCGGGGCACGTTTGCGAGCTGCAGCGCCAGGGGGATTGGTTCACGGTGGAGATCGGTTCGGCCCCCCTCACCCCGCCCCTCTCCCCCCTGAAGGGGGGAGAGGGGGCATATAAGGGGGGCGAGGGTCTGGGCG
>JBQTIS010000097.1:0-6670 GCA_052387895.1 Rhodospirillales bacterium
CGTCATCGCCGCCTCGGGCCTTCGCCCCTCGGTGTCCCGGCGATCCACGTCGCCAGGCCGCGATGGCCTTTCCGAACCAAGGCTCGATCCTCTCGCCCACGACTTGCCGTTGCCGCGACGTGGATGCGCGGGACAACCCCCGGATCAAGTCCGGGGGCGCGCATGACGGCTTTGGGATGGCGCTGCATTCGTCAAATGCCGCAGCGGCAAGCGCAGTGCGACGGCGGTCGCGGGGCGGACTCGGTTTTCCACAAGGGCAAAATCGTCATGCCCGGCCCTCGGGTCCGGCCGATGGCCGGCCCAAGGACAAGCAACCTTGGAAACTTCAAACTACTTGACCTCAACCACGGTAGATGGCCGGGTCAACCCCCGGATCAAGTCCGGGGGCGGCCATGACGATTGAGTGGAATGAGCCCTACTCCAACGACCGGACGAACGCCGCAATGGCGTTCAGCGTTTTCTCCGGCTGGTCGCGGTGCGGCGAGTGCCGGCAGGCCGGCAGCATCAGCTTTTCCGCGCGGCCCTTGACCTGCGACACGATGGCGTCGACCTGGCGCTGCGTGCCGTACTCGTCGTCCAGGCCCTGCATCGCCAGGACCGGCACGGAAATGCGCGGCAGATATTCCTCGATGTTCCAGCGCCGGAATTCCCCGCTCAGCCACACATCGTTCCAGCCGCGAAAGGCGTTGTCCACGTCGGCGTGATGGCGCTTCAGCTTCCCGCGCAGGCCGGTCGCGCGGTACGCGCGCCCGGCGGCGGCGATCGAGTCGACGCACCGCTTCTCGTTGAACACGTGCGCCGCCATGGCGACCACGCCCCGGGCGCGCATGGTCGGGGCGCCGCCGGCGTAAATGAGCGCGATCGAGCCGCCGTCGCTGTGGCCGACCAGCACGCAGTCCCGGATGCCCGCCGCCTCCAGCACGCGGGGCAGCACGTCCAGCGCCTCGTCGTGCATGTAGCGCGCGGGGCGGGGCAGGGGCGCGGGCGATGACTTGCCATAGCCCGCGCGGCTGTAGACGAAAACCCCGCGGCCGGTGGCCTGGGCCAGACGGTCGGGAAAATCGCGCCACATCGAAACCGAGCCCAGGCCTTCGTGCAGCAGCACGAGCGCGGGCGCGGCTTCGTCGCGGACGGCGACGCTGCGGTATTCCAGCCGCGCCCCGGCGATGTCGAGGAAACCGGCGCTCACTTCGCGGCGGGTCGCCTGAGCTTGAAGCGCTGAATCTTGCCGGTCGCGGTCTTGGGCAGGCTGTCCACGTACTCGATCCAGCGCGGGTACTTGTAGAGCGCCAGCTTCGCCTTGACGAAATCCTGCAATTCCCTGGTCAACGCCGCCCGGTCCGCGCCCGCGTCCTTCAGCACGATGCCCGCGTCCTTCAGCACGATGAAGGCGCGCGGCTTGGTCAGCCCCTTCTCGTCCTCGTGCCCCACCACGGCGGCTTCCAGCACCTTGGGATGGGCGATCAGCGTGGCTTCGACTTCGAAGGGCGAAACCCAGTTGCCGCCGACCTTCAGCATGTCGTCGGTGCGGCCGCAATAGCGGTAATAGCCCTCGGCGTCGACCGTGTACTTGTCGCCGGTATAGGTCCAGGGCCCGCGGAAGGTGTCGCGCGTCTTGTCGCGCTGGTTCCAATAGCCGATCGCGGCGGACGGGCCGTTCACCACCAGCTCGCCGATCTCGCCCTGCTTGCAGGGCTGCCCGTGCTCGTCCAGAAGCTTGACCTCGTAGCCCGGCACCGGCCTGCCGGTGGTGCCGTAGCGCACCTCGCCCGGCCGGTTGGCGAGGAAGATGTGCAGCATCTCGGTCGAGCCGATGCCGTCCAAAATGTCGGCGCCGAAGCGCTCTTTCCACCGCTTGCCCACGTCCTCGGGCAGCGCCTCGCCGGCCGACACGCACACGCGCAAGGCGTCCGATCCGCTGGCGCGGGCATTGGCGGGATTGGCCAGGATCGCGCCATAGAGCGTCGGCACGCCGTAGAAGATCGTGGGCCGGTGCTTCTTCAGCATCGCCATCACCCCGTCGGGGGTCGGGCGCGCGGCCGTGACGGCCGCCGTGCCGCCTGTGAACAGCGGCAGGGTCAGCGTGTTGCCCAGGCCGTAGGCGAAGAACATCTTGGCCGCCGAGTAGCTCACATCCTCCTGGCGGATGCCCAGCACCCCCAGGCCCCACAGCGCCGCGGTCGGCACCAGGTCGTTGTGCAGGTGCATGACGCCCTTGGGCGAGCCGGTCGAGCCCGAGGAGTAGAGCCAGAACGCCACGTCGTCGCATTGCGTGCGCGCGGGCGCGAGGGTGGCGGACGCGGCGCCCATCAGCGCGTCCAGGCGCCTGTGGCCCTTGCCGTCCTTGCCGCTGACCACGATGTGCTCGAGCTGCGGCGCCTCCGCCGCCGCTTCCTTGATCCTGGGGTAAAGCTCTTCGGTCACGACCGCGGCGCGCGCGCGGCTGTCGCGCAGCATGGAGGCGAAGTCCTGCGCGGTCAGCATGGTGTTGAGCGGAATCGGCACCAGCCCCGCCTTGATCGCGCCGAAGAACACGGAGGGAAAATCCACCGTGTCCAGCATCGCCATGGCCACGCGCGTCTCCTGGCCCAGGCCCAGGCCCAGAAGCGCGTTGCCGGCGCGGTCGACCCGCTCGGCCAGCTCGGCGTAGCTGTAGCCGCCCGCATCGTCGATCAGCGCGGTGCGCCTAGCGTTGCCGCGCTCGAGGTTGCGGTCGATCAGGTCGCAGGCGGCGTTGTAGTTCCGCGGGATCGCCACGCGCGGCGGCTTCTGCCCGGCGTCCACCTCGGCATAGGCGGTCATGTTGTTCCCCTCCCCAACGATCGTCCGGGGCTCGACCCGCCCATATACCAAGAGAAGCGCCGATTTGCCTATGGGTTTGCGCGCCTGGACGGGTGCGATATTGTCCCGGGCCATGATCGATTTCCGCACCGAGCCGGGGCGGTACCGGCACTGGAAGCTCGAGCTGAAGGGGCCGGTCGCCACGCTGCTGCTGAACGTCGACGAGAAAGCGGGCCTGGAGCCGGGCTACGAGCTCAAGCTCAATTCCTACGACCTGGGCGTGGACATCGAGCTGGCCGACGCGGTGGCGCGCCTCAGGTTCGAGCATCCCGCGGTGCGCGCGGTGGTGCTGGCCTCGGCGCGCGAGCGCGTGTTCTCGGCCGGCGCCAACATCAAGATGCTGGCCCAGTCCAGCCACCAGCACAAGGTCAACTTCTGCAAGTTCACCAACGAAACCCGCCTGGCGATCGAGGACGCGTCGGCCTCGTCCGGCCAGCGGTATTTGTGCGCGGTCAACGGCACGGCCGCCGGCGGCGGCTACGAGCTGGCGCTGAGCGCGCACTGGATCGTGATGGTCGACGACGGCTCGACCGCCGTGTCGCTGCCCGAGCTGCCGCTGCTCGCGGTGCTGCCGGGCACCGGCGGGCTCACGCGCCTGGTCGACAAGCGCGGGGTGCGGCGCGACCACGCCGATTTCCTGTGCACGACCGAGGAAGGAATCAAGGGCAAGCGCGCCGTGGACTGGAAGCTGGTGGACGAAATCGCGCCGACGTCCTCGTTCCGCGCGGCGGTGGAAAAGCGCGCGGCGGCCCTGGCCGCGACGTCGGACCGCCCCGCCGGCGCCGCGGGCGTAGCCCTGCCGCGCCTGGAACGCACGATCACCACGGACGGCGTTTCCTATCCCTTCCTGCATGTCGCGCTCGACCGGCCGGGCCGCAGCGCGACGTTCATGGTCCGGGGACCGGCCGGCATGCCGCCGCGGGATGCCAGGGGAATCCATGCCCAGGGCGCGATGTTCTGGCCGCTCGCTTTGGCGCGCGCGCTGGACGACGCGATTTTGCATCTGCGTTTCAACGAGCCGGAAATCGGCCTGTGGCTTTTCAAGTCCGAAGGCGACGCGGCCGAAGTCGCGGCGCATGACGCGCTGTTGCAAACGGAATCGCGGGACTGGCTGGCGCGCGAGATCGTGCTGCTGTGGAAACGCACGCTGAAACGGCTCGACGTCACCGCGCGCAGCATGCTGGCGCTGGTCGAGCCGGGGAGTTGTTTCACGGGGTTTCTCGCCGAACTGGTGCTGGCAGCCGACCAAAGCTTCATGCTCCAGGGCCGGCCCGACGGCGACAACCGCCCGCCCGCCGCCTTGCGCTTGAGCGGCCTCAATTTCGGGCCCCTGCCCATGGGCAACGGGCTGACCCGGCTTCAGACCCGCTTTCTCGACGCCCCGCAAACCCTGGCGCGCGCCGCCGAATCCCGCGACCGCGACCTATTGGCCGGCGACGCCGCCGCCCTGGGGCTTGTAACTTTCACGCCCGACGAGATCGACTGGGAAGACGAGGTGCGGATCGCGGTCGAGGCGCGCGCCAGCTTTTCGCCCGACGCGCTCACGGGCATGGAGGCGAACCTGCGCATGGCCGGCCCGGAAACCATGGAGACCAAGATCTTCGGGCGCCTGAGCGCCTGGCAGAACTGGATCTTCCAGCGGCCCAACGCGGTGGGCGATGAGGGGGCGCTGAAGCTCTACGGCACCGGCCGCAAGCCCGAATTCAAGCGCGAACGGGTATAGGATGGCGGCATGACCAGCGTGGACTACGCGGACCGCATCCCCAACAACGTCGGCTTGTCGGAGGACCGGCGCCTGCAACGCGCGCTCGAGCACTGGCAGCCCCGGTTCCTTCAGTGGTGGAAGGAAATGGGGCCGGTCGGCGCGCGCGACTGGGACGTCTTTCTGCGCACCGCCGTTTCGGTCGAGCCGGGCGGCTGGGCGCATTTCGACTACGTGAAGATGCCGGATTACCGCTGGGGCATCTTCCTCGAACCGCGCGAGGCCGACCGGCGGATTCCCTTCGGCGCGCACAAGGGCGAGCCGGCCTGGCAGGACGTGCCGGGTGAATACCGCGGCACGCTGCGCCGCATCGTCGTCACGCAAGGCGACACCGAGCCGGCCTCGGTCGAGCAGCAGCGCCACCTCGGGCTCACCGCGCCGTCGATGTACGACCTGCGCAACCTGTTCCAGGTCAACGTCGAGGAGGGAAGGCATCTGTGGGCCCTGGTCTATCTGCTGCACGCGCATTTCGGCCGCGACGGGCGCGAGGAGGCCGAGGCCCTCTTGGTGCGCCGCTCGGGCGACCGCGACAACCCGCGCATCCTCGGCGCCTTCAACGAGGCCACGCCCGACTGGCTCAGCTTCTTCATGTTCACCTTCTTCACCGACCGCGACGGCAAGTTCCAGCTCTGCGCGCTGGCCGAATCGGGCTTCGATCCGCTCGCGCGCACCTGCCGCTTCATGCTGACCGAGGAAGCGCACCACATGTTCGTGGGCGAAACCGGCATCCGCCGCGTGATCCAGCGCACCTGCGAGGCGATGCGCGCGCATAGGACCGACGATCCGGCCAGGCTGCGCGCGCTCGGCGTCATCGACCTGCCGACGGTGCAGCGCTACCTCAACTTCCATTTCTCGGTGACGCTCGATCTGTTCGGGGCCGAGTCCTCGTCCAACGCCGCGACGTTTTTCACCGCGGGGCTCAAGGGCCGATTCCAGGAAGAAAAGCTGGCGGACGACCACGTGCTGCTCGGCGCCGAATACCCGATCCTGGGCGTCGAGGGCGGCCGGCTGGTGCGGCGCCTTTTGCCCGCCGTCAACGCGCTGAACGAGCGCCTGCGCGACGATTTCATCAAGGACACCGACGCGGGCATGGCGCGCTGGAACAAGATCGTCCGCGGCTACGGCGCGGACTTCGCCTTCCGCACGCCGCACAAGGCGTTCAACCGGCGCATCGGCGCCTTCGCCGGGATCAAGGTATCGCCGCAAGGCGAGGCGCTCTCGGCCGAGCAGTGGAACGCCCGCATCGGCGCGTTCCTGCCGAGCGAGGAGGACCGCGCCTATGTCCGCTCGCTGATGGGCCGGGTGGTCGAGCCGGGCAAATTCGCCAACTGGATCGCTCCGCCGGGCAAGGGCATCGAGGGCCGGCCGGTCGATTTCGAGTACGTCAGGTTCAATTGACGGTCCTGCCAAGGACCGTCATGCCCGGCCTCGGCGCACGGCTGTCCGGTTAAGCATTCGATGTTCTCCATGGAAGAAGTCGTCATCGCCGGGCTTGTCCCACGGCTGTCCGGTTAAGCGCAGAAAGTGGCCAGTTATGTAAGACCGTCATCGCCGGGCTTGTCCCGGCGATCCACGTCGCCAGGCCGCGATGGCCTTTCCCAACCAGGGCTCGACCCTCTCGCCCGCGATTTGCCGTTGCCGCGACGTGGATGCGCGGGACAGGCCCGCGCATGACGGCTTTGGGATGAGCGAGAGCGAGTCCCGCCCGGGGCCGCTCGCCCGCGAATTGCCTGAACCCCGACGTGGATGCGCAGGACAAGCCCGCGCATGACGATCGTGGGGCGGGCGATTCCGAGTCCTTCACGCGGCTCAGCGCCCCATCACCGCGTCTGCATTGGGGTTCGCGGAACAAGCCGGAACGTCAACCGGACAGCCGTGGCCTCGGCGCCGCGCATCCCGTCGGGCGTCGCGCCGAGACGGGCCGCGTGGATGGCAGGGACAGGCCCACGGCTGTCCGGTTGAGTTGTTCTCTCGTTGCGCCAACGCCAATGCCGACGCGGCGATCGGTCGATCGGCCCCGGCCGGGGGGGGGGGGGGGGCGGCCCCAACCCGACACAACCGCCCCCC
>JBQTIS010000098.1:0-2797 GCA_052387895.1 Rhodospirillales bacterium
GGCAAGTGGCTGAACGACCAGGACCTGGACTGGACGCTGGTGACCGCGGCGCAACACCGTATCCGCGAGCTTGAGAATGAATGGGGCTGCTTCTTCGACCGCAACCCCGACGGCACGGTGCACCAGAAGGCGTTCGCCGGGCAGAGCTTCGACCGCACAGTGCACAAGGGCGACCTGACCGGCATCGAGATCATGAACCGCCTGGCCGAGCAGGTCTGGGCGCGCGGCATCGGGCGCCTGGAGGAGCACCGGGCGCTGGCGCTGATCAAATCCGCCGACGGCGCCGGCATCGCGGGCGCACTGCTGCTCGACATCCGTTCCGGCGCGTTCGTCCTGGTCGAGGCGCGCGCCGTGCTGCTGGCCACGGGCGGCGGGCCGACCATGTACCGCTACCACACCCCCTCGGGCGACAAGTCCTGCGACGGCATGGCGATGGCGCTGCGCCTGGGGCTGCCGCTGCGCGACATGGAAATGGTGCAGTTCCATCCCACCGGCCTGATGGCGGGCGCAGGCACGCGCATCACCGGCACGATCATCGAGGAGGGCTTGCGCGGCGTCGGCGGGCGGCTGCTTGACGGCAGCCGGCGGCGCTTCATGCCCGACTACGACCCGCGCGCCGAGCGCGCCACGCGCGACGTCGTCAGCCGCGCCATGGTCGAGCAGATGCGCGCGGGCCGCGTGGGCCCCAATGGCGGCGTGTTCCTGACGATGCGGCATCTCGATCCCGGCATGGTGCGGGCGAACTTCAAGGGCATGGTCGAGCGTTGCGCCGATGTCGGCTTCGATCTGGTCTCGGGCCTGGTCGAGGTCACGCCCACCGCGCATTACATGATAGGCGGCGTGCGCTTCAACCTGGATTGCACCACCGAACTGCCCGGACTTTTCGCCGCGGGCGAGGATGCCGGCGGCGTGCATGGCGCCAATCGCCTGGGCGGCAACGGCGTCGCCAACTCCACCGTGTTCGGCGGCATCGCCGGGGCGGCGATGGCGGCATGGCTGAAATCGGGCGCCGTGCGCCGCTCGCCCGACATGGCTGCGGTCGAGGCGGCTGAGGCCGAGGCAAGCGCGCCGCTCAGCGGCGGCGCGGACAGCCTGGAGCCGGTGCGCGATAGGCTCTACGCCGTCATGTGGGACGACGCGGGCGTGATCCGCGACCAGGCGGGGCTGGCGCGTGCTTCGCAACGGCTCGACGAGCTGGACGCGGAGCTGGATCGCGCCCGCGTGCCAGTAGGCTCGCGCCAATTCAACATGGCCTGGCAGGACTGGCTGAACCTGAAGAACCTGGTGCTGGTGAGCCGCGCCGTGGTGGCCGCGGCGACCGTGCGCCGGGATTCCTGCGGCGCGCATTACCGCGCGGATTTTCCGGCCGAAGCCGACTCCAAATCGGCCGCGTTCACCGAGGCGCGCATGGCCGGCCGCGAAATTCGCATCGACCGCGTGCCGGTCGCCTTCACCCGCGTCAAGCCGGGCGAGACTCTGCTGAAAGGCGCGGCCTGATCCCATGATCCCGCTCGCCGATATCCGCGCCGCTGCCCGGCGCACCGAAACCATGGTCCGACGCACGCCGCTGCTGGCGGCGACCGGCTTGAAGTCGCCGCTGCCCGGGCATGGCAGCGTGGCGCTGAAGCTGGAATCGCTCCAGGTCACCGGCTCGTTCAAGGCGCGCGGCGCCACCAGCAAACTCACTTCGCTGCCGCCGGAGCATCTCAAGCGCGGCATCATCACCGCATCGGGCGGCAATCACGGCATCGCCGTCGCCTATGCCGGTTGGCTGGCCAAGGTGCCGACCACGATCTACGTGCCCGAGGGAGTGTCGGCGCTGAAGGCCGAGAAGATCAGGGGTTATGGCGCCATGCTGGCGGTCGCGGGAAGGCATTGGAGCGAATCCAACACCGCCGCCCTGGCCCATGCCCAGCGCGCGGGGCTGACCTATTTCCATCCCTTCGCCGACAACGCGGTCATGGCCGGGCAGGGCACGCTGGGCCTAGAAATCCTGGCCGAGGACCCAGCGATCGACACCTTCATCGTCGCCATCGGCGGCGGCGGGCTGATCGCGGGCATCGCCAGCGCGGTTAGGCAATTGAAGCCCGCGGCGCGAGTGATCGGCGTCGAGCCGGTGGGCGCGCCGACGCTGCACGACAGCCTGAAAGCGGGAAAAGTGGTAGCGCTGCCGGACATCAAGACCGCGGTGCTGACGCTCGCTCCCTTGCGCTCGGACGAGATGAACTTCGCCATCATCAAGGAGACGGTGGAAAAGGTGGTGCTGGTGACCGACGACGATATGCGCCGGGCCGCGAAGTTCCTGTGGCTGGAGCTGGGCGTGGCCGCCGACCTCAGCGGCGCGGCGGGCATGGCGGCGATCCTCGCCGGCAAATACGCCCCCCAAGCAGGCGAACGGGTCTGCGTGCTGGTGTGCGGCGCCGGTTCGGACGGCATGGCATGACCGGCGCGCAAGCCCCGCCGGCCGAAGGCCAGGCCTTCTGCGTGCGCTGCCGCAAGCCGCTGGAACTGTGCGTCTGCTCGGCCCTGATCGCGCACAAGGGCCGGCTTGGCGTGCTGGTGCTGCGCCACCCGCAGGAAAAGGACCGCGTGCTGGGCACGGCGCGGATGATCGAACTGCAGATTCCCGACAGCCGCGTCGTCACCGGGCTTTCCTGGCGCAATCTCGACGCCGCGCTGGGGCGGCGCGCGGAGCCGGGGGAATGGGCGGTGCTGTACCAGGGGCCCAAGGCCGGCCGGCCGCCGCGCGGCGCGGCCGCCGTGATCGCCGTCAGCCGCAAGGGCCAGGCCTTGCCCG